>DATNLN010000263.1:0-3819 GCA_035602855.1 Candidatus Acidiferrales bacterium | reverse complement strand
CGGGGATGCCAGAAACGCCCTATGGTGCGAAAAGTCACCGGCCGGTTGATTAGGCTACCCGCCTCCCTTTAGGAACGGGGAGTTCGAATAACTCATCATGGTCGATGGTGATCGAAGAGATGTTTGGTGGGCAACACTGAGCTGATGATCGTAAACAGGCTGAGCAGGTTAGGGTGACACAGATGAACAGAAGCGAAAGAAAGAGACGCGGTTCGTGCGCCGACGCAGAGGTGTGTTCAAATCCACCGATAACCAAAGAAAAAAACTCTTGCAACGGCCGGCGTCGTTAGAGATACGGCGTTAATCAGGATGGTGGCAGTGACCTCTCCCAGATTGTTTAATCAGTTGGGTGGGCCAGGAGTGAAATCGCGGTGTTTCACAGAGGTTTGCCGATTTCCCAGTGGAGGCCGAAGGGGTCGGTGACGCGGCCGATGCGCCAGCCGTGGTCTTCGCAGACGGCGAAGACTTGCTGAGCGCCGGCGGCGATGGCTTTTGCGAAGCTCGCGTCAGGGTCGGGTACGGCGAGGATTATGCGGAGGTTTTGTCCGCCGAGTGGCGCTGAGTTGTTGTGCGAGGTAGTGCCCTTACCGGACTCGCTGTTTGATTTCGGGCCTTCATAGCCGAGCCAGAATTCGGCACCATTTGCGTTGAGGCGGACTACGAAGCCGCCGTCGGGATTGTCATAGCGGTAGGTCTCTTCGGCGTCGAAGGCGGATTTATAGAAGGTTAGCGCGCGGGGGCCGTCGGAGATTTCGAGCCAAGGGGCGAGCGAGTTTTTCGGTTGCGGGCTCATAGTTGGTTGGACGCGGCGGAGTGTCGCGCATATCTAGGAAATGTTTACTGGTAGCAATTTACGATGTCAAGAAAATTCCTCACCCCGGGGTGTCAATTCCTGATAAGTCGGGTGATCTCAATGGGTCGACGCAACACTAAGCTAGAACCCGCCTGGCATTGAAAACAAAAACCAAGATCGCTTGTTAGGGCCACACCAGCCGGAACGCTGCTCTGGCTGGGTTTTGACCGAGTAAAGATAAACAAGTAGCTCTCTCGCGCAAGCATCATCGAATCTATGCACTGGATGGTGTTGCATCGACCGGTTGAGCTGGCAGCGTTAATCGGGACTTGGGCCCTAGTCGGTATCGCGTTGGAGATTAGTTTCGAGTGGCCGGCAACCAGTCCACAATGATCCTATTCGCTGCAACGTGCGCCTAGCGCTATAATTCCCCGCACGCATGGATCTTACCTCTGGCACGAAACCAATGAACTATTGCTTGATGCTAATCTTCGCTTTTCTGATTGCCAGTCTAGTGATGCCCGATATGTTTCGCCAGACTGCCGCGCAGGATCCCTTGTCTATCACGCGTCCGCCAGTCGCGCCTGTTCGGCCAGTGGTTGACGACTATTTCGGCACAAAGGTCACCGACCCCTATCGGTACATGGAGCGTCTAAACGATCCCGAAGTCGCGAAGTGGATGAGGGCCCAGAACGACTACGCCCGCCGCGTTTTGGGGCGCATCTCTGGCCGCGACCAACTGCTGGCGCGAATCGAACAGCTCGACAATTCCGTTCCGGCTCGTATTGGCGGAATCGTGCGCTTGGCGACGGGGCGGTATTTTTACTATAAGTTGCTGAATACAGAATCAGTCGCCAAGCTTTACATGCGCGACGGGATGAATTCCCAGGAAACGCCGGGCCAGGAAACATTGCTCGTCGATCCGCAAAGGATAAGTGGGAAAGACACCCCCAGCGCGATCAATTATTTTTGCCCTTCGAGCGACGGCCGCTACGTTGTGTACGGCATCTCCCTTGGCGGCTCTGAAAAAGCAGCCCTGCACATCATGGATACTGAGACCGGGCGCGACACTGGCGAGACCATTGATCGGGCCGATTTGAATGATAGGGTCGGATGGCTCCCCGGCTCGCGCTCGTTTATCTATAACAGGATGCAGAAACTTCAACCGCACGCACCGGAAGAGGAAAGAGAAATTAACAGCCGCGCATATCTTCACGTAATCGGTAGCAATCCGGAGCACGACAAGGCCGTCTTCGGGATTGGCTTATCGCCTTTGGTCAAGGTGGAACCGGCGGACATCCCTGTGGTGGCAACGTTTCCGGATGTACCTTTTGCGTTCGGAACGGTGGTGCATGGCTCTCAGAACGAAATCTCGCTATACGAAGCGCCCCTTGACTCGGTGGGCACGCAAAGCACGCCTTGGCGCAACGTCTGCGACGTTGACGATGCGGTGACTAACATTGCAGTCAGGGGAGACGATCTCTGGCTGTTGAGTCACAAGGATGCCTCGCACTTCAAAGTTATTCACACTCATCTCTCCCATCCCGACCTCGTCCATGCAGACGTGGTTGTACCACCCAGCGAAGCGGTAGTCACCAATCTGGAAGCCGCGCGGGACGCGTTGTACGTACAATTGCGGGATGGAGCAGCGGAGCGTCTTCTGCGAATCGGCTATGAAGTGGGATCGAAACCGGAACTAATCGTGCTGCCGTATGATGGCTCAATTGGCCTCTACCCGACAGACGTGCGCGCGCCGGGTGTTGTCTTTGAACTCTCCGCATGGACAAAGGCGAACCGCTTTTACGAGTACGATCCGAAAACAAAAAGTGTCGTGGACACAAAACTGCGACCCTCCGCCCCCTTCGATAATCCCGAAGACATAGTGTCGGAGGAAGTGAAGGTGCCGGCCAAAGATGGCACGTTCATCCCGCTTTCAATTATCTACCGGCGTGGACTCATACTCGACGGGTCCAACGCGGTGTTGTTGAATGGCTACGGAGCCTACGGAAGTTCGCTCGACGCTTACTATGATCCAGTGAACCTGGCCTGGCTTGAACGCGGCGGCGTGCTGGCATTCGCTCATGTACGGGGCGGTGGCGAGTTCGGAGATGACTGGCACAAGGCCGGGCAGAAACTAACCAAGCCGAACACTTGGCGTGACTTCATCGCGTGCGCCGAGTACTTGATCGAAAAGAACTACACATCTCCCGCCCACTTGGCCGGCGAGGGCGAAAGTGCCGGAGGCATTCTCATTGGCCGCTCCATCACCGAACGGCCAGACTTGTTTGCGGCGGCGCTGATTGAAGTTGGCTTTACCGACGCGTTGCGCGGTGAACTCGAACAGGACGGCCCCGGCGAAATCCCTGAATGGGGAACCGTAAAGGATCCTGACGGATTCAAAGGGCTCTACGAGATGAGCGCCTATGCCCACGTGAAGAATGGCGTTCGCTATCCCGCAGTCATGTTGACCACGGGTCGCAACGATCCACGAGTTGCGCCGTGGGAGTCCGACAAAATGACAGCGCGTTTGCAAGCGGCTACAACCAGCGGCAAGCCCATTTTGCTGCGCGTGGACTACGAAGCGGGTCACGGCATCGGCTCAACGAAGAACCAACAGGAACAGGAGTTGGCGGACGAGTGGAGTTTTCTATTCTGGCAGTTTGGGGACGCTCGATTCCAGATGTCCGCCAGCGAAGCGCGGTAGAGGGTGGAGAGGTCCCACCTTGATGCAGCCATTCGCGGTGAATGTTGCAGAGCTGGTCGCGCTCGCGTTAGTTATAGCCGTACTCGTTCCATCCGCGAGTGTGCCGCTCGCTCCCGTTGCCGGGTCGTCGACAAGTCTCTTGGAATCGCTCCGGGCAAGTCGGAAGTGATTCCACTTGCCTGGTAAGTCGGGTGATCTCAATGGGTCGAGGCAACACTAAGCTAGAACCAGCCCGGCATTGAAGACAAAAGCTAAAATCGCTTGCTAGGGTGATGCCAGCCGGAACGCTGCCCTGGCTAGGTTTTGACCGAGCACAGCCAAA
>DATNLN010000250.1:0-63313 GCA_035602855.1 Candidatus Acidiferrales bacterium | reverse complement strand
GATTGGCGCGGCGATGATCGGCTGGCACGGCGCTTCGATGCTATGTTACGTGACGCCCAAGGAACATCTGGGGCTGCCGAATGCGGATGATGTGCGCCAGGGCGTGATTGCCTACAAAATCGCGGCGCACGCGGCGGACGTGGCGCGGCATCGTCCGGGCGCACGCGATCGCGACGATGCGCTCAGCTACGCGCGTTTTCTTTTTGACTGGAACAAACAGTTTGAGCTGTCGCTTGACCCAGAAACCGCGCGCAAAATGCACGACGAAACCTTGCCTGACGATTTCTACAAGGAAGCGAAATTCTGTTCGATGTGCGGCCCGAAATTCTGCTCGATGAACACCACGCAGATCGCCGAAGCCTACCAGGGCCTCAATCAAAAAGAGCGCGAGCAGAAATTTACGCAGCTCCTTGCGAAAGTGCAGCCGCAAACGAAGACCGCGGCGACTTCCTGATCGTCCGTGTGGGCCGCCGCGCGATGGCGTGCGGAAGGAAGCAGGCGAAAAATCCTCTCGCCGTCAGCAATCACTGCGGCGCGAAGTGTTTCTGAAATCAGTTAAGTCAGGCGCACGGTCAGAGACGGCAGAGAGATTCCCTCAATCTCGGCTCTCCAAACGTCGCCCTTGCTGGTCAGGTGGCCGGCAGTGAGCGTGCCGGAGCTGACGATTTCACCCGCGCTCAAAGGGTGGGATGGAAAGCGCCTGGCGATTGCGGCGCCAAGTTCCGCCAAGCAAAGAGCCGGACTCTTCAAAGAGTTCTTGCCTGATCCTTCTTCTACAAGTTCCCCACTTTTCGTCATCCGCACTTTAAATCGCGCTAGCTCGTCCGCGAGCGTGGCGATGAAGTCCCGCCGCACCTGTATTTTCTCGCCGATCAGCAGTGCTGCGTGAAGCCCAAAAGACGCTACGAAATCACTGGGTTGAAACTTCCATTCCGGAAACGGACAATCAATGATTTCAAATCCCAACGCCAGCCAATCCGCGGACGCGAGTGCAGCGGCGGCATCAGAGTTCTCCCCGGTAAACTGCTGTTTCATGCCAAAAATGATTTCAGGTTCGATCTTCAACGAACGGGGATGCGCGACCGTCAGCGTGGCGGAGTTGGCGTCACTGTAATGCACCGTATTGTCGTACATGTGAGCCCAAACCAACGTTTCAAGCTTGAGCACCCGCCACATCGCCTTGTTCGCATAACCAACCTTGCGGCCGACAGCTCTGTGTTCAGCGGTTTCGCGGAGCTGCTTGAGCTTTGCTTCGACCTCATATGCCAGGTTGAGATCGAAACCGGGACGCGCGGAGGGACGGACGGCAACCATCTGGCCCGTCTCATACGCGGACAGCAGTTCCTGCGCCAAAGATTCGACGTCACCGAGCGCCAAAGATTCCTGCGACATAGATCGTCCCGACTTTCTCTGTTGCTCGCGAATCTAAGGCCGCGAGTCTATGGTGCCATTTGCAGTCCCGCGGAGCCCAGACGCTCGGCATTTTACCATCAGCGATTTCGATGTCACGGGAGTTCGTTCGGCAATCCGCGGCTACAACTGAGCAGGATAATAATTAGATCTCTTGTATACGGCGCATCAACACCTGGCCTTCGCGGGGCTAGCGGCTGCCAGCCCGTTCCTAATATGACAACATGACCCGCGACGGTCCCGTCCGCTCACTCAAACAATGGTAAGTTACGTGACGCTGGTTTGGGCCGTTGGATGGCTAAGAGCATGAGTCCATCCAACATGCGACTAGGATAAGGAGGAGAACGATGAAGTCGCCTACATCCGTGGCGTCGAGCGTTGCGCAGCGGCTTTTCCGTGCCAGCTTGTGCTTGCCTATGTTGTTGGCATCTCTTCTCACCTTAGGGCCAAACAGTTCCCCGGCGCGGGCGCAGAACACGATTGTTCTGGTAGGTTCGGGCTCGAGCGTACCGGCGCCTCTTTACAGCCGTTGGACGCAAGAATACGGCAAGCGTAACGCCAGCATCCAGCTGCGGTACGTTCCGATCGGCACCAGCGAGGGGATCAAGGAAATCTCTCGTGGCGCGAGCGATTTTGGCGCCGGCGAAGCTCAGCTCACGGAGAAGGAGCGTAAAGAGAGTAATTTGATCGAACTGCCGGTCGTGCTCATCGCGATAGTTCCCATCTACAATCTCCCTGACGTCCACCAGGAGCTGCGGCTCTCCGGGGAAGTTTTGGCCGACATCTTCCTTGGCAATGTTAAGATGTGGAATGCGCCGCAGATCACGAAGCTGAATCCTGACATTACGCTGCCGAGCCTCGCGATCCAGGTGATCAACCGTCCTGCGGGAAAGGGATCCAACTACGTCTTCACCGACTTCCTCTCCAAGGTGAGCTCCAAATTTCACACTCAAGTTGGCGTTACTCCTTCACCGAACTGGCCGGTTGGCCAGCCGGCGGAGCGCAGCTCCGACATGGCGGACAAGGTGAAAAGCATTCCCGGTTCCATTGGCTATGTGGAATATCAATACGCGGTGAAGTCCAACCTTTCCCAAGCGGCCGTGTCGAACTCCGCTGGTAAGTTTGTGAAGGCCTCGACGGAGAGCATTGTTGCAGCGTGCGCCGCGGTGGAAGAACCGCGCTGGAATAGCTTTTCCATCTCACTAGCTAATGCTCCTGGAGCCGATTCGTTTCCCATTGCCAGCTTCACCTGGATCTACTTGCGAACTGCACAGGCTGACTTAGTTCGTGCAGCCGGAATGGGCGACCTGCTGGATTGGATTTATACTGACGGCCAGCGATCTGCGGTCCAGGAAGGCTACTCGCCACTTCCTCCGCAGCTGCTCGCAGCCGTGAGGAAGAAAGCAAAGACCATGCAATAATCGGCAGCCTAGTTTGCATGGCCTGCAAAGACAGGCAACGTCACTTGGTGTTCCGGGATTTCATGATTTTGCTGTTTAGCCGAGACCTCTTTCTGTTTTTAGCCGCGGGAATAGCAGGAACGTTGAACGCATTAGCCGGTGGTGGCAGCTTCATATCTTTTCCAGCGCTCCTGTTCGTTCATGTACCCCCTGTACAGGCCAATGCCACCAATACGGTTGCGCTTTGGCCTGGGCTGGCTGCCAGCACGATCGCCTATATAAAGCGGCTGGACGCGCCTCTGCGCCTGATGGTGCCGTTGCTCGTGACCAGCGTTGCCGGAGGTTGGGCCGGTGCACTGCTGCTGCTTAAGACTCCGCAACAAACTTTTATGCACGTTGTTCCCTGGCTGATTCTGAGCGGTACCTTGCTCTTCACCTTCGGCAACGCCATCCGTAGAATCGGCGGCGCCAGCGCCGTCATTGATGATCTGCGCAAGATCTCGTGGCGGGCAATCGCAGTGAGTTCGTTCGTTGAGCTGTTGGTGGCGATTTACGGCGGATACTTCGGCGCGGGGATCGGATTCATCACGCTGGGAATGCTGGCGGTGCTGGGAATGCGGAATATTCATGCCATGGGCGCGATCCGGACGCTCCTTGCCGCCGCAATTAATGCCGCAGCAGTGGTCACCTTTGTCTTGGCCGGCGCGGTTTTGTGGCGGGAGTGCGCCGTGATGATCGCAGGTGCACTGCTGGGCGGGTGGTTCGGCGCGCATTACGCGCAGAAAGCCGATCCGGGCAAGGTGCGAGCCTTGGTGATCGGCGTAGGCGTCGCGATGAGCGCCTACTTTTTTCTCACGGCGCGCTAAGGGGGGCGCAATGGACGGTCAGCGCCCAAGTATTTGACTCCGAATTCGTGCCCTGCCATGATGTCGCGATGTTGGACCAAAAACCTGAAGATTGCGCGATAGCGCAGACGGATAACGCCAAATCGCAATACATGAATTACGCGCCAACTGATTTGAATCCCAAGAAGGATCTTCCCGAGGGATTCTTTGATTTCCTTTTGACCCTCCACAATCAATTTACAGGCTGGCAACAGCAGCTCGTCGCGCGACGCGCGGAGGTGTTGCAGTTGTCGCATCGCGGACATGCGCCGAATTATTTGCCGGCGTCAGAGGCAACCCGTTCCGAATGGCGGATCGAACTGCCCGACTGGTGCGCGGATCAACGCAACCAGATGACTGGTCCGGCGGACGACGCCGAGTTGACGGTAAAACTACTGAACTCCGGATCTCCCGCGGTCATGCTAGACCTGGAAGATTCCACGGCCAACACCTGGGACAACATCATGCTCGCGGTAAGAAACACCATCGCCGCTTATCAGTACGAACTCAGTTATGACGACAAGAAGCGAGGCAAGAAAGTCGCGGTGCAGCGCTCCAAAACCGTCACTTGGGTGCGCCCGCGCGGGCTGCACATTAGTCAGGGTGGAGTCATCAAAAACGAAATCATGTCCGCGTCTCTTTTCGATCTGGCCCTAATCTGGTACCAGATCGATCCGGCAGAGTTGCCGCACAACTTCTCCGTGTACATACCCAAAAGCGAGTCTGCAGAGGAAGCTTTCTGGTGGCGCGACCTGTTCCAAGCTCTTGCGAAATTCAAAGGCCTGCCTAAGGACTACATAAAGTGCATGGCGCTGGTCGAGGCTCACCCGCTGGCCTATCAGATGGAAGAGTTCCTTTTCAATCTGCGCGAGCATTGCCTGGGATTGAACCTGGGCCGCTGGGATTACATGGCGTCGCTGATTGATTTCATGATCGAGGATCCCAACTGGATTTTGCCGGACCGCAACACGATTCCGCATGATGTAGCGTTCTTTCAACACTTTCGCACGCTGATGCCGGAAATCTGTCACAAGCATGGAGTGCATGCCATCGGCGGAATGACCGCGCTTTTTCCCAGTCGCACGGACGCGCGATTAAACGAGCGGGCTCTGCAGGCCCTGAAACAAGATAAGCAGAACGAAGCCAACTGCCTGATGGATGGCGCCTGGACGGGTCACCCCGATCAGAACGAAATCGCGGTTGCCCAGTTCCCGAATCCCAATCAGATTGCAAGACGCCCGAAGCTCGCGAATTCCCAACCCGATCTGCGGCCAATCCCGAAGGGCGTCGGCGAAACGACCCTCGCTGGAACACGTGCGGCGGTGCGCACCGTGATTCGTTATCGCAATGGAGTGCTTAACGGAAAAGGTGCCAGCCTGCTCGATGGCTTCATGGAAGACCTCGCTACCGATCGCATCTATCGCTTAATAATCGCGCAGCGCGTGCGACACCAGGTTAAAGCGAGCGGCGATGATGGAGGAACGGTGGAACACACCGCCGCGTTGGTCACTCGTGTGTTTGACGAGGAGCTCGAGAAAATTCAACGCGACTTGCCGGCGGAAATCGATCGCAAAGCGGCAGGGACGCTGCCCGATGCTCGCCGCATTGCCGAGAAATTGATAGTGCAGG
This sequence comes from Candidatus Acidiferrales bacterium, assembly GCA_035602855.1. Classification (GTDB taxonomy): domain Bacteria; phylum Acidobacteriota; class Terriglobia; order Acidiferrales; family UBA7541; genus Palsa-295. The sequence goes on along the minus strand of DATNLN010000250.1, from coordinate 57,990 downwards.
GGCGGCACTCGCCGATCTAGGTGCAGCACTCCTGCCTTTGAAAAGTGTAGCCGTATGTACTTCGTTTCGCAGATAGGACGTAACGCCGGCCGATTGTCCACGGACCACTCGAGAGGCGCCAGCGAATGAGTATGAAGTCGGTAGATACGCTTCTTGACGTCTTACATTTCGCCGACAGTCACACGGCCGTGATCGTGCCAGAACTTGGAATCAGCGTGACGTACGATTCCCTGCGGCGGCAGGTTTTGGCAATGGCGAATGTTTTGGCGGGCTGCGGGATTCGTCGCGGGGATACCGTGGCGATCGCGTTACCAAATGGATTGCCTGCGATCGTGAGTTTTCTGGCTGCTTCCATTGCTGGAACTGCGGCGCCTTTGAATCTGGCCTACCCGTATGAGGAATTTCATTTTTTTCTCGGGGACACAAAGGCGCGCATTTTGCTTTGCCCGCCGGTGGGCGCGGAATTCGCGCGCAGTGCGGCGGCCGACCGCAAGATCCCGGTATTCTCCGTGGAAATGAGCGAGCAGGGAATCGTGCAGCTAGACGCTGCTGCCGCGGCTACGCTGGCGGCAACCCAGCCTGGGGCTGACGACATTGCGCTGGTGCTGCACACCAGCGGAAGTACGGGAAGGCCGAAGCGTGTGCCGTTGCGGCATTTCAACTTGGCGGTTTCCTCGGCGAATATCGCGAACACGTACGCGCTTTCAGCGGAAGATGTTTCGCTATGCATCATGCCACTGTTCCACGTCCACGGGTTGGTTGCGTCGCTGCTGGCGACTTTGCTTTCCGGCGGGACCGTCGTTGTTCCCACCAAGTTCAATGCGCTTTCTTTCTGGCGCACGGTTCGGGAACATCGCGTGACATGGTATTCGGGAGTCCCCACCATGCATCAGGTGCTACTGGCGCGCGCACACCAGAAGCCCGCCGAAGCTGCATCGTTGCGGTTTATTCGTTCCTGCAGCGCTCCGCTTTCGGCAGGGCTCATTCACAAGATCGAAGGGCTCTTCGGCGTGCCTTTCGTGGAAGCTTACGGAATGACGGAAGCGGCGCACCAGATGACGTCGAATCCTTTGCCGCCGCGGCATCGCAAGGCAGGTTCGGTGGGCGTAGGCGCAGGGCTGCGCATCAGCATCATGGACAAGCAGGGCAATCAGTTGGGAACGAACCAGCGAGGCGAAGTGGCGATTCAGGGCGCCAACGTATTTCGCGGTTACGAAAATAATCCCGAAGCGAACGAACGGGCCTTCGTGAACGGATGGTTTCGCACCGGCGATGAAGGAATGCTCGACGCAGACTGCTATTTGCATCTTACCGGCAGGATCAAGGACATCATCATCCGCGGAGGCGAAAACATCGCGCCTCACGAAGTGGATGAGATTTTGCTGCGGCATCCTGCCGTGGCGGCAGCAGTAACGTTTGGCCGCGTGCATCCCACACTGGGCGAAGAAGTGGCGGCGGCTGTGGTGTTGCACGAAGGTCAGGAAGCGACCGAATCAGTGCTGATCAAGCACTGCCGCGATTTGCTGGCAGAGTACAAATGCCCCAAGAAAATTTATCTCGTAAAAAGCATTCCCACCACCGCGACGGGAAAAATTCGCCGGCGCGCGGTGGCCGCGGCGCTCGGGGATGATCAAGTATGCGATTCCTGATCGCCGGTGCCGGTGCGATCGGAGCTTACGTCGGCGCGCGCATGGCGAACGCCGGTTTCGACGTGACGCTCTTCGCGCGAGGGCCACATCTGCGCGCGATGCAGCAGAGCGGCGTGCACGTGAAAAGCGCTGAGGGCGATTTCGTCGCGCGTCCGAAGATTGCCAGCTCGTTGCAAGAAGTGGGGCCTGTGGACGTCGTCTTTCTTGGAGTGAAGGCGCACGGCCTGCCGCAACTGGCGCCGCAGTTGAGGCCTGTGCTGGGGACGGAGACCACAGTTGTCGGCACGCAAAATGGAATCCCTTGGTGGTACTTCCAGGGTTTCGGCGGCGAGTGGGAAGGATTGCGCTTGGAGCGCGTGGATCCCGGAGGAGTGATTTCCTCGGCCATCGAAGCGCGCCGGGTGCTCGGTTCCATCGTTTATTTCTCCACCGAAATTACCTCGCCCGGAGTGGTTCAGCACATCGAGGGCAACCGCATTTCTCTGGGCGAACCGGACGGTTCGCGCTCTGATCGCAGCCGAAAAATTGCCGAGGCGCTCATCGCTTCCGGATTACGCTGCCCGATCACCGCGCGTATCCGACACGAGATTTGGGTGAAGGTTTTGGGTAATGCTTCCTTGAATCCGGTGAGCGCGCTGACTCGTGCGACGCTGGTTCAGATGGTGCGTGATCCGGGAGTTTCTACGTTGATCCGCAACATCATGCAGGAAGTGGAGGCGGTTTCCCACAAGTTGGGCATGCAGTTACCTGTTTCCATCGACCAGCGAATGGCGGGTGCAGAAAAAGTCGGAGAGCATAAGACCTCCATGCTGCAAGATCTTGAAGCGGGCCGGCCAATGGAACTGGAAGCGTTGCTTGGCGCGGTCGTGGAGTTGGGCGAGCGTGTGGGGCTCGCGATGCCATACGCGCGAACGGTGTACAGCTGCGCGAAGTTATTAGGGCAGAGCGTGCCCCCCCCTCCGTCGAAGTGAGCCGTCCATGAGACCAACTCGTACTGCGGCCACGATTGTTACGGCCCTAGATCAAAGCGAACTCGTGGCGAGTTTCGGGGTCGGGTGCCCGCACCAGCGGCTGGTAGCAAGAGCCGGTTGGCCTAACGCTTTGCTGCTCGGCCGAAGCAGAGCACGAGGTGCGAAGGAAACGTCGATTTAGCCCCTGGCAAGGCACGTTGCATTTTTTGATTGGAGCAACCAAAATGTTTGCTTCAGGGTTGACAGGGGGCGTATACTTTGTGCGCTAACTGGTCCGCTTCTCAGACCACTTGCTTATGCCAGCACCCGCCAAATCCGACTTCGAAGTTGTCCGGCGAAACAAAGTCTACGAAGAAGTCGCCAAGCAGATCGAACGTTTAATTGTGAAGAAACTGAAACCCGGCGACAAGCTGCCCTCGGAACGCGAACTTGCGGAGAAGCTGCAAGTAAGTCGCAGCTCCATTCGAGACGCGATTCGGGGCTTGGAACTGATGGGCTTGGTGGATCCTCGTCAAGGCGCCGGGACCATCGTTTGCGATCGATCGGGCGGTTCACCCATTGATCCTTTTGGCAGCGCTCTAAAGCGCCGGCAGGAATTGGTGACCGAGCTTCTGGATTTTCGCAAGATGCTGGAGCCTCCGCTGGCAGCGCGCGCGGCTTCGCATGCTTCGGGTGAAGAAATCGCCGAGATGGAAGAGATTCTGCAGCGGCAAGAGGAAAAGCAAGGTCGGGGAGAGGCCGCTATCACCGAAGATGCGGAATTCCACTACAGCATCGCGCTCGCTTCGGGCAACACCGTGGTCTTGAAGGTGATTGACACTTTGATGGACCTGCTGCGCGACACGCGACAACGATCTTTACAGGTGGATGGGCGCTCGGAAAAATCGCTGGCGGGCCACCGGCGGATTCTGGCAGCTATCAAGCGCCACGATACGGAAGCGGCCAACTCGGCCATGCGGCGGCACATTGAAGACGTCGAAGAGATTGTGCTGAAAAAACTTTAGAAGCAGGGACGGTTTCAACTTGCGCGTGCAATTCGCGATTGAAAATTCCGGCTCGGGAATTTTTCGAGGAACTCTCCGCCCCGGATTCGCCCGCGATATCTTTTGCTGCAATTTGCAGGTCAGGCTGTGACGGAAATCGCCAACTCATCTCTTACGGGGACGCTTACACTGCGGGTGGCGGAAGCGCGTGTGGAAGACGTGGGTCACGCGATCGCGCGTTTGGCTCCGGGCGATTTGCGGCGGATGGGCGGACGCGTCGGAGACGTGTTGAAAATTACGGGCGGCATGGTGGGCGTGGGGCGCGCCGAGCTTTCCGACGACGGATTCGAAGGGATGGTTCAGATTGACGGCACTTGCCGCAGCAATTGCAGCGCGGGATTGCAGGAGCAAGTGACGGTGACGCCGATCGAGCATCAGCAGGCCGTGGCCGTGCGCTTGTCTCCGTTGTGGGTGGGAGCTGCGCCGGCTACGATTGCGCCCGAGCGGATGCTAGAAGATCTCGAGGGTGTGCCGGTGCTTGCGGGCGGCGTAGTGCGCGTGCCGACCTTCGCGAAGGCCGTGAATTTTCAGGTGGTGCGCACGATTCCTTCGGGACCCGTGGTGATTGGGAAGCGCACGGACATTCGCGTGGTGGAAGGCGAGCAAACCGCGTCGCGCGCTCCGGCGGTTTCGTACGAAGATATCGGCGGGTTGGAACGTGAAGTCGCACGCGTGCGCGAAATTGTGGAGTTGCCGCTGAAGTACTCGCGCGTTTTCGAGCAGTTGGGGATTCTGGCGCCGAAGGGTGTGCTGCTTTATGGGCCGCCGGGGACGGGAAAGACTTTGCTGGCACGCGCTGTGGCGGCTGAGAGCCGCGTGCACTTTATTCACCTGAACGGCCCGGAGATCATGCGGAAATTTTACGGCGAGAGCGAGGCCAAGCTCCGCGAAGTTTTTGAGGAAGCGGCGCGGCATGCGCCTTCGATTCTTTTTATTGACGAGATTGATGCCGTCGCTCCCAAGCGCGCGGAAGTTTCCGGCGAAGTGGAGAAGCGTGTGGTGGCGCAGCTGCTGAGTTTGATGGATGGGTTTGTGGCGCGCGGGCAGGTGATCGTTATTGGCGCGACAAACATTCCGGAACTGCTGGATCCGGCGTTGCGGCGGCCGGGGCGATTCGATCGCGAAATTGAAATTGGGGTGCCGAATACGCAGGCGCGTTTGCAGATTTTGAAAATTCATACGCGTGCTATGCCGCTGGCGCCTAATGTGGATCTGAAGGAGATTGCCGAACATTCGCACGGTTTTGTCGGTGCCGATTTGGAAGCGTTGGGCCAGGAAGTGGGCATGATCGCTTTGCGCGGGTTTCTTGCTTCGTTTCCGCTGGAGACGGACGGCGCGATCTCTGCCGAACTGGCGAAGTTGCAAGTGACGCGCGAGGATTTTCTTGCTGGGTTGAAGGAAGTGGAGCCCAGCGCGACGCGCGAATTCTTCATCGAGAGAAGCACTTCGACTTTTGCGGCTCTGGGCGGGTTGAACGAGCAGAAACGGTTGCTGGATGCGGTGATCGAGCATTCGCAGATGCACGACGAGATTTACGATCAGGTGGGGTTGATGCCGCCGCGCGGCATTCTGCTGGCGGGGCCGACGGGCACGGGGAAGACGGCGATGGCGCGAGCGCTGTCCGGTGAAAAGCAGGTGCCGCTGATCGCGATTGATGGGCCGCAGCTTTATTCGAAGTGGCTGGGCGAATCGGAGAGAGCGCTGCGCGAGGTATTCAAGAAGGCCAGAAGGGCGGCGCCTTGCATTTTGTTTTTCGACACGATTGATGCGCTGGCGCCGCGGTTTGGCACCGAGCAGTTCGGCACCGATGTGCACCGCAGGATTGTGAGCCAGCTGCTGCGTGAGATTGATAATTTGCGCGACGCGAAAGGCGTGATTTTGCTGGCGGCGACGAATCGGCTGGAGCGGATCGAGCCGGCTCTGTTGCGCAGTGGGCGCTTCGACTATAAGATTCCGTTCGCAAAACCGGATGCAGCGGACCGCGCGGCGATCATGCGGCTTTGTTGCGCGCGCGTGCCGCTGTCCCCTGATGTGGATTTCGAGGACTTTGCGGAGCGCACGGAAGGGCTGACGGGCGCGGATATCGAAAGCATCTGCAAGAAGGCGACGCTGCTGGCGATTGCGGAATTTCAGAGTGGCCGACGCGCGGCGCCTTTTGTGGTGTTGCGTGGCGATTTTCTGGCCGTGTTGGAATCCGATCGGAGTGGCGCCGATCCTTTGAAGCCAAAGGGGAAGTCGAGCAAAGGCGTGGGGGATTTGTGTCCCGACGCATCCACTGAATAGCGAGGCTGATCATGGCGTACACGGAACTCACGGTTTGGACGCGCGGCATCATTATGGACAAAGAGGGGCGCGACATCGTCAATTCGATCTCCGCTTCCGCGCGTCTGGAAGGCAAGTACGCGCAGGCCATGGAAAATTACGTGGACAATCCTGATCGCACCAATTGCCCTACGCGCAAATACTGCCGCGTCAGCGACACGGTGATCGAGAACGAACTCACTTACGAAAACGAGAAGCCCAACATTATCGTGCTGGTGGAAGGAACGATGGTCAAGGGCTGGGATTACATGCGCGGGATGCCTCCGGGCGGCACGCTGGTGATTAATACGCACTACACGCCGGAGTACATTTTGCGATTTGTGCCTGGCGCGGAGCGCCTCGCGCAACTTGTGTGCGTGGATGCGGCGAAGATTGCGGATCACAAATGGCTCTACTATCGCCTCGGAGAATTGGGCTTGGACCGGCTTTCGACGGAAGGCGCGGCCGAGCGCAACAAATCGATCGCACCGGATATCGCCGCTCCGCTGATTGCGGCGGTGGTGAAGACGACGGGTATCGTGAAAATGGCAACGATTGAACCGATGATTGCGAACAAGCACGCGTTCAAGTTGGCGCTGGAAGAATTGCACATCATGCCGCTGAAACCAGTAGCGGCGTAGGAAAAGGACACATGTCAACCAAAGGCACAAAAATTCCCGAGCGGCTGATGATTCCGTTCGCCGGCATCACACCCGCGCCGACGCAGGAGAAAGGGCAGGATCTATTTCCCACGGGGAACTGGCGTTCGATCCGGCCGGTGTATCGCGACAAATTGCCGCCTTGCAACAACGCTTGCGGCACGAACGAAAAGATCCAGGGTTATCTCGATCTGGTGAAGCGCGGCAAGTATCTGGACGCCTACGCGCTGATTAAGGAAGACATGCCGTTCCCGTCGGTGACGGGGCGCGTGTGCTATCACCCGTGCGAGCAGGCTTGTAATCGCGGAAAATACGATGAGGCGATTTCGATTCGCGCGGTCGAACGGTTTCTCGGCGATCTAGGCCAGGCGCTCACGCGCGACGTGGTGAAGCCTGGGACGCCGAACGGCAAGAAAGTGGCTGTCGTCGGCTCGGGCCCGGCGGGGCACAGCGCGGCGTACCAGTTGGCGCGGCTGGGCTATAAAGTGACGATCCTAGAAAAATCGCCCAAAGCCGGCGGACTGAATCGCGGCGGAATTCCGGATTGGGTGTTGCCGCAGAACATTTTGGATCGCGAGATCGAGCGACTGGTGGAGCTTGGTATAACGATCAAGACGAATGTGGAAGTGGGAAAAGATGTGACTTGGGAGCAATTGAAAAAGGATTATGACGCCTGCGTCTTGGCGGTCGGCTTAACCGAGCCCAACAGCGCGCGAGCCGAAGGCGAGAACAAAGAGGGGGTGCATTTTGGCTTGCCGTTCTTGCGCGACATCGGCATGGGCGCTTCGAAGGTGAAGCTGGGCGCGCGCGTCGCAGTGATCGGCGGCGGAAACACCGCGATTGATTGCGCCCGCGAAGCGCTGCGGCAAGGCGCCGTGGAAGTCACGATGATCACGGTGGAAGGCAACCCGCAGGAAATGCCGGCATCCCCGGAAGACTTGCACGACATGAAGGAAGAAGGCGTGGAGCTGATGCACGGGAAGGCGGTGACGGCCGTCCTGGGCAACGGAAAGGTCGAGGCTTTGCAGTTGCATCCTGCGAAGTTTGCCGGCGCCATCAATGCGTCGCCGATCAACATTGATCGCGAAGCTGCCGCGGAGAAATTTGCGGTGGACAATGTAATCATCGCGGTGGGGCAGCGGCCATCGCTGGCGTGGTTGCCGCAGGAGTTCAAGACCGAGCGCGGCACGATCAAGATCGACCGCTTCGGACGATTGGGCGACACCAACTTTTTTGCCGCGGGCGATATCGTGCAGCTCGGTTCGGGGCAGCCGCTGATGGTGGTGAATGCGGTGGGCGACGGGAAGCGCGTGGCTTTTAATCTGGACAAGGTGATGCGCGGAGTGGCGCTGGAGCCCCGCACAATTCCGGTGGACGTGATTTTCGATTTGAACCGCATGAACATGACGTATTTTCCGCATTTCCCGCGCGTGCCGCAGACATTGCTGCCGCCGAAATCGCGGCGCACGACGCAGCAAGAAGTGATTCAGCCGTTCACGGAAGAGCAGGCAGTGGAGGAGGCTGGGCGCTGCTTCAGTTGCGGCACCTGCAACGCTTGCGACAACTGTTACCTGGTTTGTCCCGAGCCGTGCATTGTGCGTGATGTGCGTTCGAACGGGCTGTACAAGATTCTGGTGGATTACTGCAAGGGTTGCCGCGTGTGCATCGAGGAATGTCCGACGGGCTGTTTAGAAGGCGTGCCGGAGCTGGACTTTGATTCCGGTGTGGTGCGCATGGATACGGCGTTCGCGGTTTCGCCGGGTTTGCACGGCAGGCAGGCGGAAGAGCTGAAGAATCTGGGCGAGCGCGCGCCAAAGAACATCTAGGGAATATTCAGGGAACATTCGGGATTGGAGCGAAAGATGGCCACGGCTACGGAAGTAAAAAAGAGAACGGTGCGGATTAATGGCTGCGTCGCTTCGGCGCAGGCGGCGAAGTATGCCGATGTGGATGTGATTGCGGCGTACCCGATCCGACCTTATACCGCGACGATGATGGCGCTGGCGCAGATGGTGGCCAATGGAGAGCTCGACGCGGAATATATTGTGGCCGATAGCGAGCACTCGCAATTGAGTATCTCGCACGGCGCTTCCTCGAGCGGGGCACGCGTGTTCACCGGCAGCTCGGGCGTGGGCGTGCAGTTCGCGTACGAACTTTATTCGCCGATCTCCGGCAGCCGTATGCCGGTGCAAATGATGATCGCCGACCGCACGCTCGATCCTCCGGGGGATTTCGGCTCCGAGCACACGGATGCGCTCTCAACGCGCGACATGGGCTGGCTGATGGGCTGGGCGTGCGACGCGCAGGAAGCATTCGACAATCACCTGATGGCGTATCGCATCGGCGAAGATCCGCGGGTGCTGTTGCCGCAGATGGTTTGCCAGGATGGATTTTTCGTTTCGCACATCACCAGCGACGTCGAGTTGCCCGATTCCGGCCAGGTGAAGGAATTCCTACCGCCATATAAGCATCCTTACCCGCTCGATCCGCGGCATCCGGTTTCGCACGGTCCGCAGATCATGCCGGAACAGGGGCCGCCGCTGCAGTTGGAGCGGGCGCGCGCGATGGAAGGTGCGGTGGCAGTGATCGAGGAAGTGCACGACCAGTTCGCGAAAATTTTTGGGCGGCGCTACGATCCCTGGGTCGAAGAATATATGACCGATGACGCGGACGTAGTGTTCTTCTTGCAGGGCGGGCACGCGGTGACGGCACGATTTGCGATTCAGCACATGCGCGACAATGGATTGAAGGTGGGGATGGTGCGGCTGCGCACGATCCGGCCGTATCCGACGGAGCGCGTGAACGAGGTGCTCAGTAAATTTAAAGTGGTGGGCGTGATTGAGACGAACATGGGCCTGGGCAGCGTGAGCAGCGGCGGCGTGCTGTACGGCGAGGTTTGCGCGGCTCTGTACGAAAGCCAGCACAAGCCGCTGGTGCTTTCGTTCATGGCGGGAATGGGCGGCGAGGCGATCGTGCTGAACGAATTTTACTGGATGGCGAAGAAAATGACGGAAGCGCAGAAACGCGGGAAGATTGAAAAGCGCACGCACTGGGTGGGATTCGAAGAGTAGAAATTATTTTGAGTGTTGGGCTTACGAGCTCTTACAACGACTGGTGGAGCGCGGACTGCGTGCTCTGCCGCGGGAGAAACCGATATGCCAGGAATTGAAGTAGAGCGCCAGGTACTGCCGATTCTGGGAAGCCCGAATCAAGGGGCACGTTTTTATAACCCCGACTTGCCGGCGAGCGAGCCGTTCGTGCCAGGGCACCGCACCTGCGCGGGTTGCGGGCCGTCTATCCAGTACCGGATCACGAGCAAAGCGGCCGGAGACAATACGATTCTGGTGGGACCGACGGGCTGCATGTATGTGGCGAACAGTTCGTATTTGTGCACGCCGTACAATGTGCCGTGGGCGCACACGCAGATTGGCAGTGCGGGCAGCTTCACTGCGGGAGTGGCCGCGGCCTATGAAGCGATGATTCGCAAGGGCAAGTGGAAAGGCGCGTTTCCGAATATCATTTGCGAAGCGGGCGACGGCAGCGCTTCAGACATCGGGCTGGCTTCGATTTCCGGCGCGCTGTATCGCAATCACGACTGCTTGATCATTTGTTACGACAACGAGCAGTATGCGAACACCGGGATTCAGGCTTCTTCGCGGACGCCTTATGGCGGGATGACGACGTTCACACCTCCGGGGCCGGTGGTTCCGGAAGCGAAGACACTTTTTCCGAAGGATCTGGCGCGCATGATGGCCGCCGGGCACCCGCACTGTTATGTGGCGACGGCCAGCGTGGGATATCCGATTGACCTGATGAACAAAGTGCGCAAGGGACTGAACCACAAGGGCGCTGCTTACCTGATGATTTACACTCCGTGCCAGAAAGGTTTCGTGTACGAAACCCCGCGCTCGATTGATTTGGGCCGGCTGGTCGTGGAATGCGGGTTGTACCCGATCTGGGAGTGGAACCCGGAGAAGCGCGAGTACGATTATAGTTTCCGCCCGCAGAACATGCGGCCGGTTTCGGAGTATTTGAAATTGCAAGGACGCTTCGGGCATTTGCACGCCGAGCACATCGCCAAATTGCAGAATTTTGCGAACCAGCAATGGAAAATGATGGGCATCGAGTTGCCGGAGGCGTTGATTCAGGCAGCGGACGCGAAAAACCTGGTGAATATGGCGACGGCGTCGGCGGCCGAGGCGGTGGCGCAAACCCTATGAGCACCGACACGAATCTACCGACAGCCGCACCTGAGGCGCAGGAAAGCTACGTCGTCAGCGAAGGAAAAAAGCGCGGTTCGACGCGCGAGGTACGGACCGAAGCGGCTTACGACCGCTACTACACCGTGCTGCGCGTACATGCGGGCGACGCAATCCTTACGGACAACTGGCACACGAATGAGGTGCTGAACCACGCGCGCAACAACTTCGAAGGAGTCACCTTCGCGATGCGCACGCTGGAAGCCTGGGGTGCGATGTTTGAAAACGATCGTCGCGCATATTACACAGCGGGCGGGCGCATCTGGGTGATGGATCTGGAGCCCTGCGAAGGCAAGAAGAAACGGCTGCCCGGCACCGGCGCCGTCAAGTAGCGGACGCTTGCAGCGCATCCTGCTCATAGACGACACGCCGGAAATTGCCGAGCTTCTGACCTTTGCGCTGCGCGACGCAGGCTTCCAGGTGTTTGCTGAAGGATACAACGTCGGCGTCAATGAGCTGATTGTTGCGCAGCAAGCAGCGGCGCTGGTGCTGGATTGTACTTCGTATGAAATGAGCGAGGCGCTGTTCGACGCCGTGCGCCACCATCCGGGTCACGAAAACTTTCCCATTGTCATCATCAGCGACACGCCGGACGTAGCGGTGGCGAGCTTGCGTTCGCGGAACGCCCGACGGGTCCTGTTGGTCCCGAAACCATTCACCGGATCGCAGGTTGCGCAAGCGCTGCGGCAACTGCTGGAATAGACATGGCATTGTGGAGCATGGACGAATGGCAATACCTCGAACGGGAGGTCGTCACTGACCCGAGGGGCCGGCAATGGACGGTGGCGCTGATGGACGTGTTGGGACAGCAAGGGGATCCCGACATGCCGAACAAGTTGCTGGAGCTGCAGTATTCGTCGGGACGCTATTTCACGCTGATCTATTCGGGTAGTGGACAGCTGCAGCGGGAGCGCGGCTACGCTACTTTGGTTGAGGCGACGGACGCGTACGGAGATCTGCTGGTGGCGGTGATTGATGGAAGCGTGAATCCGTCGCAGCCGACGTTCCGGCAAGACCTGGAAGATTGACGGTGCGACGGGAGCGTCAGCGGGCGATTCGAGCAGGGCGGGTTGCGGTAACCTCGTCTGTGGCTCGTGAGAGATGAAGCGAGCTTGCGCCCGACCCCTGATCTGCCCCCGAGAGTTGGAACCAGCGCGCTAGCAACCGAGCGGAGAAGTTAGTCGGGCGTAAGCCCGAGATATTCCCCGTGGCCTTCGAGGATCGAGGCCAGATTAGACATGAGAAATAGATCGACGATTTTCTGATTCGCTTTGACGAGTTTCAGCTCGCAGTTCGCCTTCTTCGCGGTTACCCACAATCCCACGATCGTTCCCAGCCCGGAGCTGTCCAGAAAACTTACATTCGTAAGATCCATCACGATACGTTTGGCACCAGGAACCAGAGGACGAACGGTCGTCTTGAGGAGTTCCGCTGTAGAGGAGGTGATTCGACCTGTGCAACGAACGGTTGTTTCCACCGCCGTCTTTTCGACATCTAGCTTCAATTGCGGGGAAGGAACAGCGCCGGTTAGAGACATAATGTGCCTCCTATGAATCGCCACGGCTCGACGCGGAAATACAATGGCGGCGAGTCTAACACAAAAGCTCGAGTCCCCTCGGGATTTTCGATTTCACTTTTGCTTTAGCTTCTCCTTAGACGCGTTAAATAGGAGACTGACGTTTCTTTCGCACCTGTTTCGCGTGGGTTCTCGCTATTGACCTTGGTATACGCGGACCAGGCTGGTGTCCCCCGAAAACGAGATCATGTCGGTCGTACCATCCCATCTCTCAACGATCTAGCGACACATCGTCGCCCATCGTCGCCGCCACTTAATTCGTACGTTTTCATTCCTTTCATTCCTAAGGACAATTTTGCCAAAGAGGCTTTGCAGCTGCGTGAACTCTGCCAGGCAATCGCAAAACACAATAGCTTGCAGAATATTGCCGGCTCTTGGCTATAATATCGATCGCGTGCGTTCCCGCGAAGCGCGTGGTTCCTTCTGGAACGCGATTGGTGCTCAATGTCGGGGAGGCCAATTTTGCTGGATGTTTTTCTCCCAATCATGGGTGTTGTATTTTTTTCGGTCGGAGCCATCGTCTTAGGAAACCTACTCGAGCGACGACGGTGCAGAGCTCTAAAACAAGAAGCTCGACAGCTTGGGTTCTCTTTTGTGAGCGTCGCGAAGCTTTCTGATGGTTCCGCTATCGGCGAACTTACAGTTTTGCTGGGGGAGAGTTCTTCCCCTGCGGTCGCGAATCTCCAGGTAAGCGATGAAAGAATTGTGCTCAAAAAATATTTATACTCCGCAAAGCTGCGGAACATGGGCTAGTTTGGGGTCCCTACCGACCAGGATCCAAATCTCTCATCACGACATGAAGCACTTGGCCGGTCTGTCGAGCATCGCGCTCGGAAACCGTCGCCCGCCGGGCGCTATCGACGTTGGCAATGTCGTGATCTCGATACGCCCGCGCGACTGCTGGCAGCCGGGCGCATCCGCCACGAATGAGCCCTGCGCTCTCCGCAACGGCAAGGCGCGTCTCGAAAGCCCAATCGGCAATCTTTCCCACGGGCGCGCCCGAGGTAGCCAGCGCGGGCAGGCCTTTGAATTCCAGTGCGTCGGTCACGATGGTTTCCAGTATTCCGCAAGAGGTGCGCAGCGCCAGGTCGTAATTGCCTTGTTCGATGGCGCGCCGGCTATCTATGTAGGCCTGCTCGACAATAGGCCTCAGCTCCAGGCTGTGGACGAACTCGAACCGCCGGGGTGGTGGCGCCGCCGATGATCCGGATGAAGATGAAGCCGAGGATCCGGAATCGTCCCGGCCTTCGTTCATTCCGGCAAGTGACGCAACGGCTTGCTCCAGGACACCGATCGTTCGCTTCACGAGCTCGGCAGGCGACACTGCTGTCACCGCATTGCCGCTCGCTGAGCGAATCAGGAAAGCTTCGCTAAACGCTCGGGCCAGCCAATGAGCTTTGCTGCCTCCGGACAATTGGTTGATGGTGACGCCGCACTCTTCTTGCCAGGTGCGAGTGGCCGCCATCGTTGCCGGATTCGAGGGATCACTCGCCAAGGTGCGGAGAACCTGATGCCCGCGTCGGATTAAGCCGTCGAGGTGAGCCAGATAAGTGTGCAGTTGCGCACGCAGATTTTCATCCATCGGCATCGCTCAGGTCTCAAGTTCGATTACTTGCGGTCCCATTGCCCAGTGTTATGGAAGGCTTGACAGTCGCGAAACAGCGTGTTATGGGTGTTGCGCAAGTGGTTCGGTTAACGGACCAGTATAGCAAAGTTCGCAAAGCTAGGGGATCCTCGAGTTCGGGTCCGCACAGCTCATCGGGTACAACTCGGCGGAACCAAGTCGTTCCGGCAGGGCGTTGTTAACGTACAACGCGCCGTCTACGGAGGCAGCCTATGGTTGGATCTCCAGCCGCTCTTATTCATCCCTCGCGTATTCCCAACCGTTGGGCCCAGTTGATAGCTGGGATCGTTGCGATGATGGCGATCGCGAACCTGCAGTACGCATGGACTCTGTTCACCAAACCTATACAAGCCCATCTGCATGTCTCGCTGGTCGCTGTGCAATGGACCTTCACTTTGTTCGTGGCTCTGGAAACCTGGCTTGTACCGTTTGAAGGATATCTGGTCGATCGAATCGGACCTCGATTCATGCTGGGTATTGGCGCGATCCTGGTGGGACTGGGTTGGGTGGGATCGGGCCGTGCGGAGACCATCAACAGCCTTTACTTTTGGTACGGCGTAGGCGGTATTGGTGCTGGAATCGTATACGGAGGCGCAATTGGCAACGCCCTGAAATGGTTCCCCGACCACCGCGGTTTATGCGTGGGGCTAACTGCCGGAGCTTTCGGCATAGGCACCGCGACGACGATTTCTCCGGTTGCCGCGATGCTCAAAGCCTCTGGCTACCAACACACGTTCATAGTCTGGGGAGTTATCCAGGGTGTGGTTGTCCTGGCTGCTTCACTCTTCTTAGCTAGGCCACCGGCCGGATGGACGCCGCGGAATTGGAAGCAGAAAGAAGCGAAGATCAAAGCAAAGGTGAATACTTCGGCTGTAGACATGACACCGTGGGAGATGCTACGCCAGCCGTCTTTCTATTTGATCTATGTGATGATGACCATGCTAGCGTTCGGCGGTTTGGTGGTTACGGCCCAACTGAACCCCATGGCGTCCTCGTACCACGTGGATAATGTCATCGTGGTTTTCGGTATGACCGCCTTGGTGCTGGCCATCACCGTCGATCGGATCCTGAACGGGTTAACGCGCCCCTTCTGGGGATGGGTTTCGGACCATATTGGCCGGGAGAATGCCATCTTCATCGCGTTTGTGCTGGAGGCAATCGCGGTGTACGCGTTGCTCCAACTGATCAATCATCCTGTGTGGTTCGTAGTGCTGTCGGGACTTTGTTTCTTCGCCTGGGGCAATATTTTCTCGCTATTCCCTTCCATTACCGGCGACTTGTACGGAAACAAATGGGCAACCACCAATTACGGGATCGTGTACACCGCCAAGGGTGTTGCCGCCGCCTTTGCCGGGCCCGGTGCTGCTTGGCTGTTTGCAAGAACCGGCTCCTGGACAAAGGTCTTCTGGGCCATGATTGTGTGCGACCTGCTGGCCGCATTCATGGCCTTGCTTTGGCTGAAGCCTCTGGCGGCCCGCGCCGTCAAAAATGAGCAAAGTGCTGCGATCGTCGACACGGCGACAGCGGTAAAAGCGCGGGGCATCGGCGCAGTGTGACCTGATTTTCCCGCTCCCGGAATTTCTGGGCAAAATCGCTAGCGACGATTAAACGTGCGCGTGGTTTGGCGAATATTTGAACCAAGCGGGGGGAGAGTGGCCGCGCGTTTCCACGGCGAGTGGAATCAGAAGCATCCCTAGATCAAAAAGCAACGGAAGTCATTGCGACGGGAGTGCCGAGCGAGCCGAAATGGCGCATGCCCGCTCCTACCATGCATGCGATTGCCGCGCCGCCAAATCGGGCGAATGATGTGGCAAAGGCAAAAGCGCTGGCGCGGCACTCGGTGGGGTACTGCTCGGGCAACTAGAGAGCATAGACGGCGAAGTTGGCGCCACCCAAGCCTAGAAAGAAGAGGCAAACGAAAAACCAGGGAGGCGCGGCTGGCCCGAGATAGAAAACCTTGCCCAATGTGAGCGCAATACACACCATCATCAAAACGAAAAAAATAGCGAGCCCACTACGCTTTCAACCAGTTCGGCGAGCCGGGGCATCGCCAGGCAGCCGAGAATCGTCGCGAAGGAAACCAGCAGCAGCGTTTCGTCGCATGAAGATTCCTACGCAGTCGTTGAACGGAAGGGAGAATCGAGCATGGGAACTTCCAGTCCTACACCATCTTCCCCGGCATCCTCCAAGAACATCCCGCAATCGGGCAGGAAACCCTTCTACCGGACTTTGTGGGGCCAAGTTTTGCTGGCCATTATCATCGCGATCATACTCGGCTACCTTCGGCCGCACGCCGCAGTCGCCATGAAACCGCTAGGCGACGCTTTCATCCGGCTGATTAGCATGGTTATCACGCTCGTAATTTTTTGCACCGTCGTTACGG
Organism: Candidatus Acidiferrales bacterium; assembly: GCA_035602855.1. Classification (GTDB taxonomy): domain Bacteria; phylum Acidobacteriota; class Terriglobia; order Acidiferrales; family UBA7541; genus Palsa-295. The sequence goes on along the minus strand of DATNLN010000250.1, from coordinate 41,525 downwards.
GCATAGCCAACATGCAGGATATGAAAAAGATCGGCCGGGTCGGCGGTAAGGCGCTTTTGTACTTCGAGATCGTATCCACGCTGGCCTTGCTGGTCGGCATGGCGGTCGGCAATGTGGTGCATACCGGCGCAGGCCTCAACGTGGACCCTACAACGCTGGATGCCAAGGCCGTGGCAAATTACGCCGGCGCGGCCAAAGCGCAAAGCGTTACCGATTTTATCATGCACATAATCCCTGCCACTGTGGTGGACGCATTCGCCAAGGGAGATATTTTGCAGGTGGTGCTGGTCTCCGTTTTGTTCGGCTTCGCCTTGTCAGCGATGGGAAGCCGCAGCAAACCGCTGCTCGATTTCCTGGAATCCCTCATGCGTGGCGTTTTTGGCGTAATCAATATCATTATGAGATTCGCTCCGATTGGCGCCTTCGGCGCGATGGCTTTCACTATCGGTGCTTACGGAATTTCCTCGCTTGGTCCGCTCATCAAGTTGGTCGTCACGTTCTGGGTCACCTGCATCTTGTTCGTCATAATCGTGATGGGGGCCATCGCTCGGCTCGCGGGATTCAGCATCATTAAGTATTTGCTGTATATAAAAGAGGAAATCATCCTCACGCTGGCAATCAGTTCCTCGGAACCTGCGCTGCCGACACTGATGGAGAAGATGGAGCAACTGGGATGTTCCAAGGCCTTGGTGGGACTGGTGGTGCCGACCGGTTACACGTTTAATACCGATGGCAGCAGTCTTTACATAACGCTGGCGGCGCTGTTCGTCGCCGAGGCTACCGGCACGCATTTGACGCTGGGGCAACAGCTCACGCTTTTCGCCGTGGCGGTTTTGACGTCGAAGGGCGCGTCTGGCGTCCAGGGGGCTGGATTTATCGCGCTGGTAGGTACGTTGATGGTGATCCCCACAATTCCGGTGGCTGCGATGGGTTTAATTCTAGGAATAGACCGCTTCATGAGCATGTTCCGCGCGACGGTGAATATGCTGGGCAACGGTGTAGCCACTTTGGTGGTGGCGCGCTGGGAACACGAACTCGACCCGGCGCTGTTGCGGCGGAATTTGTCGTCGCCGGACGCGTGGCGCCAGCAGGCAGCCGTCGCTGCTGAAATTCCAGGTGCTCCGGAGTAGCACGCGGCGCTGTTCAACAACCGAGGCGATAGCCTGCAACGTGGACGGACACAAGTAGCCAGGAGTCGCGGCAACCTCGCCGGCTCACCATGAGACCACGACGAGCCGGCGGCTTAGCCAGCCACTGATGAACAGCGCTATCGCCGCTGAAGTTAGCCTCCTACTGGCATTGCGCTACGGAATTCTCTTCCGACTCCGAACTGCAAAGCGGCAAGCGGAAGGTCTCGTAGTGCTTGATGACCCACAGTCCTTCACTGTTCGTTATGTAGATCAATTTCCGTCCCTCTTCGGAATACACGCTGGTGACACCCTCAAACTTCTTGGCCGTATGCGGGTTTTTCGGATCGCTCACATCCACCAAGCGAATCGTCTGCGTCGGAACGCTCGCTTGTCCCGACTGGTCGGATTGCACAGCGATGGCGACACCCGCGCCCACGTCAGTCAATTTGCCTTCTGATACTGCGCGATCCACGATTCGCGGATTATTCGGATCGGTCACATCCACCACCGTGAAATGCACATTCTGCTGCAGGTAGAGGTATTGCTTTCCGTTCTCTTGTTGCAAAAAAATCTGCCGCACCGCTGATCCCGGCACCGGCAGGTGTGCCACTACACTGATCTTCTCTTTTGACCCATTGTTGGAGTTGTTCTGCGGTGCTGCGTGGGTAGAATTAGAAAACAAAAAGACCGCCATCAGCACCAATACGATGCTGGTGCAGATTCGTGAACTCATCTTGTGATGCATGTGGACAATTTCCTCCGTTCGAAGCAGTCTCGCTCCAACCGGAATTTCCGTTTCTGCCCGCCTGCTAACCGGAAAAATGCACCCAACTACCTAGGAAGCGGAATTTCCGATTTGGGACCGTCGCAGGCGAATCCTACCTCTGTCCCGCCCCGGACACAACGAATTTGCCAACGAAGCAGGTCTGCGAGGAAATGAAGATGTTCGTACCTACAGGATTCGCTCCGCAGGCGGGCGTCGAGCACCAACACCTTTCTGCCGGATCCAGTCGCTTATGCGCCACAGCGAACACCAAAAGTTACGGAACACAGTTCTGCTGGAATGGCAGCCAGCTGATCGAAATCACAATAGGCAGCTGGAGGAGACGGCTGGCAAAGCTCTTTGAGCTAGCGACAGTCACTGGTGGTCATCCTTATAAGTTCTGCGACACATTCGCAGTTGAACCCCTACTGTCCGCTGTACCGATGGAACGCGTCTCGATCTTGTTTTGACACCAGAGCGTGCGAATCACAGAGAAGCACTACGCTCCGTGGGTGCGATCGCGACCAGAACCTGAACCGAAAGATTTGCGTAGAAGGGTTTTCTGCGCGGCGCGGGAGGCGCAACTACGGTGGGCGCTGGCAGTGGGGCGTCGAGAGAGGACATCGTCAGCGCAAGTACTTCTGAGGCTCAGCGATCGCTTGCGTGAGTTCATTCAGGAACTGTGCGCCGCGGGCGCCATCCACCACGCGATGATCGCAGGAAAGCGTGAGCGTCATCATGCTGCGGACGACGGGTTGGCGGTCGATCGCAACGATGCGATCGGAAATTGCGCCGACCGCCAAGATCGCCGCTTGCGGCGGTGGAATAATCGCGGTGAAGGAATCAACCTGAAACATGCCGAGGTTGCTAATTGTAAATGTGGCGCCTGCGAAATCCTGTGGCCGCGATTTGCCGGATTTTGCGCGCTCGGCGAGGTCGCGGCGTTGCGTCGCAATTTCAGCAATGCTCGCGACGTGCGCATTGGGAATCACCGCTGCGATCACCCCATCGTTCACCGCGATGGCGATCGCTATATTCACTTCAGGATGAAGCTGGATTCCAGCAGCCGTCCAGCTCGCGTTCATGCGCGAGTGCCGCAGCAACATGCGGGCGACGAGCGCGGTGAGCAAATCCGTATGCGTGATCCTGACTCCGGAAGTTGTGGATATGGAAGTGGCCAGTTTTTCGCGAGTCTGATGGAGCGCGCTGGCGTCCACTTCGCGAACAAGGAAGAAATGCGGCACGGTGGTCCAACTTTGCGTGGTGCGCTCCGCCATTAACCGGCCGATGGCGGTGAGTGTTTCGATTTTCGCGCCGGAGGGTGATGCGACACTGCTCGGCGACGGTGACGCCGCTAACGATCTTGCTGCGGCTTCGATATCCGATGCGAGAATCTCTCCGCCGGGGCCTGAACCTTGTACACTCTCGAGGCTTACGTGCAGCTCGCTCGCCAGTCGGCGAGCCTTCGGGGAAGTCTTTACCCTCGCGCCGGAATTTCCGACTCCGGCTGGAGGGGCTGCTGATTCAGCGGTGCGGGCGGAGGGTGTGGCGGCTGCGGCAGGGGCTTCATCTAGGGGGGCGGATTCGCCCTGGTTCACAATCCAGGCGATCGTGTGGCCTACTGCAACAACGTCGCCTTCCTTCGCCTTCACGCCGGCTAAAAAACCGTCCGCAAGCGCTTCCACTTCGACGACCGCTTTGTCCGTCTCGACTTCGAGCAAAGTCTCGCCCTTGGCAACCGCTTCGCCTTCTTTTTTGCGCCAGGAAACCAACTTGCCGGTTTCCTGCGTCAATTCGAGCGCGGGCATAACCACACTGATGGCCATAATTCCTCGGGGAATAAACTCAGCTCTTAGTGCGTGGCGCCGACTCGCTCGATTTTGGCGCTGGCCTCAACCATTTCCTTGACGCGCTTGCTAGGCGCCGCTTCGGATTCGCGCGTCGTGGACATCGGCCCGTTGACGGTGAAATAATGCGCGCCCGCCACCATCAATTGCTCGGCTGGGAAACGCGTGATGACTTCGTGGCCCGTTTCGGTGACCACAATTTCCTCTTCGATCCGCGCCGCAGCCCATCCATCCGTAGAAGGCCAGAAAGTTTCCAATGCGAATACCATTCCGGGCTTGATCTCGTACGGATGATCGAGAGAAACCAAGCGGCTGATGACCGGCTTTTCCCAGATCGCCAGGCCGATGCCGTGTCCGTATTGCAAAGCGAAGGCCGCTTCTTCGTTGGGGAATCCGAATTCCTGTGCTTTCGGCCACAGTGCTGCAATTTCGCCGGTGGTGCGGCCGGGACGAACCAGCGAAATCGCCGCGTCCAGATATTCGCGGCAGCGTTTGTAAGCGTCGATCATGGCGTGCGACGCATAGCCGATCGTGAAGCATCGGTAGTAGCAGGTTCGGTAGCCCATGTAGGAATGCAGAATGTCGTAGTAAACGGGATCGCCAGGGCGCAGCACGCGGTCGGAAAAAACGTGCGGGTGCGGATTGCAACGTTCGCCGGAAATCGCGTTCACGGCTTCCACGTATTCCGAGCCCAGGTCGTACAGTACTTTGCTGACGAGGCCAACGGCTTCGTTTTCGCGCATGCCCGGTTTCATCGCGCGATAGAGTTCGTCGTAGGCCGCATCCACCATCATCGCGGAGGTATTGAGGAGCGCGATTTCGTCGCGGGTCTTGATGACGCGCGCGTCGGACATGAGTTGTTGGCCGTCCACGATCGTGATTCCTTCGCGTTGCAGCGCAAAAAGAATGGGCGGTTCGATGATGTCAACGCCGAGGGGCTCATGAAGCAATCCGTTTTCTTCCAGCTCGATGCGAATTTTTTTGGCGACGTCTTCGGCGCGGCCCATTTCAGGTGACATCGCACCACGCAGCAGCGGAATGCCCGCACGCGAGCGTTCGCCGAGCCAGGGACAATGCAGCTGGTGATGCTTGGCGGCGGAGCCGAAGTCCCAGAGGATCGGCTCGCTCTTCCGCGTGAGCAGCGTGAAGCGGCTCATTTTGTCTTGCGCCCACGAACCGATATGGGTGGACGTGATGTAGCGCACGTTGTTCATGTCAAAGCACAAAATCGCGCCCATTTCCGATTTGGCCAGAAGATCCTTCACGCGCTGCAGCCGTTCCGTGCGCAGCCGATCGAAATCGATACGCTGTTCCCAATCAACCGCCATCGTTCCATGCGTAGGTAGCGCCATGGCATCCTCCCGAAACTATGAAATCAAGACCGGCCGCAAAGTTTCATGGCTGTATCGAAAACTGTCTTCCCCGTGGGCACCGTCAGATCTTCTAGCGGCGGTGAGAAGGGGATGGGCACGTGCATCGCGCCCATGCGTTTCACTGGTCCGTCGAGATAGTGAAACGCGCCCTCGGCAATCGTGGCTGCAATTTCTGCGGCAACGCCGTAGCGGCCATAGCCTTCATCAATCACGATTGCGCGTGATGTTTTTTTGACCGACTCGACCAAGGTGAGTTCATCGAGCGGCCACGTCGTGCGCGGATCCACCACTTCCGCACTGATCCCGGCCTGCTCGAGCATTACGGCTGCTTCCAGCGCGACTTGCACCATGCTGCTCGTGCCCACCAGCGTGATGTCCGTCCCGACGCGCTTGACGTCCGCAACGCCGAGCGGAATGGTGTATTCCGCTTCGGGCACCGGACCCTTCAGCTTGAAGCTCATCTTGTCTTCGAAAAAAATCACTGGGTTATCGTCGCGAATCGCGCTTTTCAGCAGGCCCTTGGCGTCATAGGGCGTCGAAGGCAACACCACTTTCAATCCGGGGATATGGCTGAACCAGGCGTGGAGTGATTGCGAATGCTGCGCTGCGGAGCGTCGCGCGGCACCCAGCGTGGTGCGCATTACCATGGGCACTTTCCATTTTCCGCCAGACATGTAATGCACTTTGGCGGCTTGATTGGCCATCTGGTCCATGGTCAGCGTGATGAAATCGCCGAACATGATGTCCACGACGGGACGCAAGCCGGTCATTGCCGCGCCCACGCCCACGCCGGTAAATCCGGCTTCTGAAATTGGCGTGTCCACCACTCGCGAGGTGCCGAATTCTTCCACAAGCCCGGAGAGGACTTTGAATGGTGTGCCGGCTTCGGCCACGTCTTCGCCCATGATGAACACTCGCGCATCGCGGCGCATCTCCTCTGCCAGCGCTTCGCGGACGGCTTCGGCGAAAGTGATTTCACGAATTCCGGTTTCAGGCATAGACGTCCTGGTCAACTTCGTCCGCGCCAGGATATGGCGCGGCGACGGCAAGTTTCACGGCCTGATCCATTTCGGCTCTGAGTTCGGAGTCGATGGTGCTGAGGGTGTCCGCGTCAGCGTGCTTCTGGTTTCTCAGCCACTCGGCGAAATTCTTAATTGGATCGCTTTCGGCCAACCATCGCTGTTCTTCTTTTTTCGAGCGATAGTATTCGCGGTTGATATCGCCGACGTGATGCCCGCGGTAACGGTACGTACTGCAGAGCAGAAATGCTGGCCCTTCGCCGCTACGAGCGCGCTCCGCAAGGTCACTGGCGACGGCATGCACCGCGCGCACGTCCTGCCCGTCCACCGTTTCTGCGCGTACCCCGAAAGCGCTGGCGCGCGCGGGAATATCTCCCGCGGTAGTTTCCGAAAAATGCGTGTATTCGGTGTACAGATTATTTTCGCAGACGTAAATAACCGGCAGCTTCCAGAGCTGCGCGAGGTTCATACATTCGTAGAGCACGCCCTGGCCGAGCGCGCCTTCACCGAAAAAGCAAACAGCGACTTGTCCCGTTTTCAAGGTTTTCGCGGAGAGTGCAGCACCTGTGGCAATGCCTACGCTTCCCCCGACGATGGCATTCGCTCCCAGATTACCCGTGGCAGGATCGGCGATGTGCATCGAACCGCCTTTTCCGCGGCAGTATCCAGCTTCTTTTCCGAGCAGTTCGGCAAACATCAATTTCGGCGAGGCGCCTTTTGCCAGGCAGTGGCCGTGTCCGCGATGCGTGCTGGTGATGTAATCATCGGAGCGCAGTGCCTCGCAAACTCCCACGGCGATCGCTTCCTCTCCGATGTAGAGGTGCGCTAGGCCCGGCATCAACGCGCGCGTGTACAATTCATTCACGTTTTCTTCAAACAAGCGGATGGCCATCATCTGGCGGTACATGCGCAGCAACTTTTCCACGGCTACGCCAGCGCTCGTATTCGCTGGATCAGAGACTGTTGTCATTTCGCCACTCCGGACATCCTTGCCAGCACTTCAAAAACCACCGCAAAGTCCTGCTTCGCGAATCCCATTCCGCGAGCGGCGGTGAGAAACTCGTTCGAGACGGCGGTGGTCGGCAGCGGCACATCCAGCGCGCGTCCCATCTCGAGAGCGAGCAGCATATCCTTCTGCATCATGTTCACGTCGAACCACGCTTCCGCCGGCATGCCTAGAACGAATGGGCCGCGGTACTTGATCATCGGCGACGCGACCGCGCTGTTGGTGAGCACATCCACTGCGACGTTGCGCGCGATGCCACTTTTTTCCGCGAGCAACACCCCTTCGCTGAACGCCATCATTTGCACCGCCAGGCTCAAGTTGATCGCAATTTTCATCGAAAGCGCCAGGCCATTGTCACCCACGTAAGTCACTTTCGGGCCGATGTCGTCTAGGATCGGTTTCAGGCGTTCGAATGTCTCGCGGCGTCCGCCAACCATCACCGCAAGCTTTCCTTCTTGCAGGGTGATCACGCTGCCGGAAACCGGTGCGTCAATCATGTCCGCGCCCTTTTCGCGAGCCTTGGCCGCGACGCTGCGGCTGTAGTGCGGACTGACCGTGCTCATATCAATCAAAAATGTTCCTGGCGCAACTGCGTTGAGGATTCCGTCGGGTCCCTCCATCACTGCGGCCAGAGCCTTTTCGTTCGTCACCATCGAAAATATGACGTCCGCCGTGGCGCATACCGCGCGCGGCGTCTCGCCCCACTTCATTCCTCGTTGGACCAAGCGTTCTGCTTTGGCGCGCGTCCGGTTGTACCCGGTGACGGTATGTCCTTTGCTCAGCAGACGGCTTACCATCTCGCTGCCCATCACGCCGAGCCCGACAAAACCTAAATTGGCCATTCCGCTCCTCGCCGTTATCTGGAGTTTGAATTGCGAACCGCGCTGCCACCCTGATGCGGTCGTGAATCTTCCCGGACTTGCTGCAAATGGTCGCGCATCGCCCCCCGTGAGGCTTCCGCGTCACGCCGTTCGATGGCCGCCAGAATTCGCGCGTGATGATATTGGCCGCGCTGCGGTCCGCCATCTTCGAAAAATATGCGAATGCGCTGTTCGCGCAGCAAGCCGACAATCGAATCGAGCAGCGATAGAATCAACGGATTTTCGGCGGCCTCAGCCAGCGCCAAATGAAAATCCAGATCCGCTTCAATGTAGGCGTCGGGATCTTTCAGCGCTTCGTTCATTACGGTGAACGCTTCGCGCATCAACACCAGCTGCGGTTCCTGAATACGCGTAGCGGCCAGCGCCGCAATTTCCGGCTCCAGAATCTGCCGCACCTCGGCCAGATTTTCCGAGCCCTCCGTCTGATCAAACCGCATCATCAGGTTGATGGATTGCCGTACGGCTTCGGTCGTCCCGTCGGTGATGAACGTTCCGCGCCCGGAATACGCCTCCACCAGGCCTTTTTCATGCAGCGCCTTGACCGCCTCGCGCACCGCCGTGCGGCTTACGCCAAACTTCAACGCCAGTTCGCGTTCGGACGGAAGCTGATCCCCGGCCTTGAGTGTGCCTTTCAGGATCGAATCCTCTATTTGTTGCACGATCTGTTCGTAGAGGCGCGATGTCCGTACTACCTTGTACATAAAGCCTCCTGCCCTAAACTCACCGCGTTCGGGTGGTCAGACCGACATACCACATGCGGTTCATACAAATCAAAGGCATCGCAGTTGGCTCCTGCCGGCGATGCCGCGAGCCGTTCCGCAATCACTGAGCCCCTTCGATCGAAACAGTCTTTATGTTCATGAACTCGCGAATTCCGAACATCGCCAGCTCCCGCCCGTGGCCGGAGCGTTTCACTCCGCCGAAAGGCAGCCGCGGGTCCGATGCGACCATGCGGTTGATGAAGACCATCCCCGATTCCAGGCCGTTGATGAATTTCTCGCGTTCGCCAGGGTCATTGGTCCACGCACTCGCTCCCAGGCCAAACGGACTGGAGTTCGCGATCCGAATGGCATCTTCCACATTCTTGGCGCGGAACAACGAAGCAACCGGCCCGAAGAGCTCGCCGCACGCGGCTGGGGATTCCTTGGGAATGTCAGCGAGCACCGTAGGGAGGTAATAATTCCCAGGCCGATCCAGCCGTTTCCCGCCGGTCAGCAATCGCGCTCCCGCTTGAATTGTTTTCTGCACGTCGGCGTCGAGTTCCTTCAGCGCGTCCGCGGAAGACAACGGTCCGACGTCGGTATTCTCGTCAAAGGGATCTCCCACCTTCAGCGCCTCCATTTTTTTCACGAACAAGCGCTCGAATTCGTCCGCGATTTCTTCCGCGACAATAAATCTCTTCGCCGCGATGCAGGATTGGCCGTTATTGAGCACCCGCGCCTTGACGCCGACGGTGACCGCCTGCTCCAGGTTGGCGCTCTTCATCACGATGAAGGGATCGCTGCCGCCCAGCTCCAGAACGACTTTCTTGATGTCCGTCGCAGCGGCCACCCCCACCTGCACGCCCGCGCCTTCGCTGCCCGTTAGCGTCGCGGCTTTAATACGGGGATCAGCAAGAAGCTTGGCCACCTTATTCGAGCCTATCAGCAGCGTCTGGAAAACACCGTCCGGAAATCCTGCCCGCCGCAGCACGTCCTCGATCATCAGCGCCGATTGCGGCACGTTCGATGCATGCTTCAACAAGCCCACATTTCCTGCCATCAGCGACGGAGCAATGAAACGAAAAACCTGCCAGAAAGGAAAATTCCACGGCATGACCGCCAAAATCGGACCCAGGGGCAAGTAACGAACGAAGCTCTTGCTTCCTGGAACGTCGGCCGCCTCGTCAGCCAGAAATTCTTCGGCGTGCTCCGCGTAGTAGCGGCACACCCACGCGCACTTCACGGCTTCATCCACCGCAGAGCGATAGGTCTTGCCCATTTCCGTGGTCATGATTCGCGCGAATTTTTCTTTGTCGGCTTCCAGGATTTCCGCAGCCTTTACCATCAATGCCGCGCGGCTGGCGAAGCTCGTCTTACGGAAAGCGCCAAAGGACTCAGCGGCGCGCTGCAGCTTCTCCTCCAGCACCGCGTCGGAGATCGGCTCGAACGTTTTCAGCACTACCCCGGTCGCGGGATTCGTGGTGGCAATGCTCATGACGCATTCCTCCGAGTCATTGATAGGGCACAGGCGCGAGTTGCAGCGCGAAAAGTAAGATCGCACAAAAAGGCTACGAAAGCGGGGGAAACACGGGACACAAGCGAGGTTTGAGCTCTCGGTTGCATTTGGTATAGCCATCATACCACGAAACTACAAATACAAACGATAAAAATTATCTTGACATGGCAATTCGTTGGGTGGTAGGGCTGTCATACCACATAGGGCGTTCTAGCGCCTTCTGGCACAGGGGTGGGTGAAGATATGAGAACGCAATCGATTTTCAGGGGTTCACAGGGCTATCCCGTCTGGGGCCGATTCACTCGCGCCTTGATTTTCGGGTTGGCGGTGCTGCTGGTCTCCTCGCCGCTCTTCTCCCAATCTTCCAGTGGGAGAATTCTCGGAGATGTCCGCGACCCCAGCGATGCGCTGATCGTCGGCGCCTCAGTTGAGATTACGGACGTGCAGCGCGGTATCACGCGCAGCCTGGAAACGGATAGCGCGGGCGAGTATGTGGCGCCGAACCTAGATCCGGGCGTCTACAAGATTACCGTTACTAAGGGCGGCTTCAAGCGGTTCGAACGCACTAACGTGCAACTGGAAGTAGCCACCGACGTTCGCATCGACGTAGTGCTGCAGCCGGGCGATGCCACCCAAACCGTCATTGTGACCGAAGAAGTGCCACTGCTCAATACGACCTCTTCCACCCTAGGCGGAACGTTAAGCAACGAGGAAATCACTGATCTGCCTCTCAACGGCCGCAATTATGAAAACCTACTGCAACTGCGCCCGGGTGTAGTGCGCTATCCAGGCGGCGGTTTTTCCACGACGAGCACCGATGGTCTGCGCGCAGAAGATAACGTCTATCTCGTGGACGGATTGTTCAACAGCGAACCGTTTTCGGGCCAGAGCATCATCAACGGCGCAGGAATCGCGGGAGATTCCGCGACGATTTTACCGATTGACGCGATCCAGGAATTCAACCTGATCGAAAATCCTCCAGCCGAATATGGCTGGAAGCCAGGCGCGATCGTGAACGTTGGTCTGAAATCAGGAACGAACGCACTGCATGGCACGGCATTCGCATTCGGGCGCGACACTCCGCTTGATGCCCGCAACTATTTCAATACCGACGATCAAATTAAGCAGCCCCGAAACCTGGAGCAGTTCGGCGGCACCGTTGGCGGGCCCATCAAGAGAGATAAAATATTTTTCTTCGGTGGGTATGAAGGCCAGCGATACGTGGTCGGAAACGTCGGCACGATTTCGACGCCGGCGACCGTTGGATTGGCGACCCCTGCGGGAGGATCTGGCTGCACGTTTATCGCATCGGGAGATTGCGCGAACAGTCTGGTAAACGCGATCCAAGACTTGCAAGCAGGCGGAATTCCTGTCAGTCCCGCCAGCCTGCAGATCGGAGGCTGCACTTTGGGACCTCCAGTCACTTGCAACGGCAGTGGTTTCCCTACGAATCTTGGCACGAACCCAGCCGGCACGACCACGATCAATTTTGGACTTCCCAACAGCGTCAGCTCCGACAACGCGGTTGGCAAAGTGGACTATCACATCAACGACCGGAACACCGTCAGCGGCCGGTATTTTTACGGCGACAACAACGGAACGGTGAGCGATGCGAGCGAACTCCAGACCAAATGGCTGACGCAAATCCATACGAGGGCGCAGGTGGCTGGCGTCAACTGGACCTACGTCCCGAACTCACAGTGGGTCAACGAAGCCCGCTTCGGTTACAACCGGTTGTACCAGCCGACATTTACCAACGATCACAACGTTCCCGCCACGGATTACGGCTTGGACACCGGTGTAACCAATCCGCTCTACGGCGGATTGCCCCGCATCAACATCGCGCCGTTCTATATTTTTCCGCAGGAATTGGGGGGATTTAACTGGCCGAAAGTGCAAGGACCGGATACCCGCGTGCAATTCGTCGATCACATCTCGCACGTAATTGGCAAACACGCCATTAAGTTCGGAGGGGAAATTCATCACGATGCGTTTAGTGGCGGCGCGTATGGCGGCGCGCGCGGCAGAATTAAATTCGGCTTTAACCCTGCCGACTTTCCCTTTCCGACAGCCACATCGCTCGAAGCTTACTTTGCAGGCTTCCCGGACTCTGCCACGTTGCTGGTGGGCGATCCCACTCGACACATCCACAATTGGGGCTATGCCGGGTTCATTCAGGATGACTGGCGGGCCACCAAGAATCTCACATTCAATTTGGGTCTTCGGTATGAGATCAACACGGTCGTAAAGGAAGACCGCAACTTGCTGGGTAATTTCAGTCCAACGGTTGGGCTGGAGCAAGTGGGGCAACAAATTGGCGCACCCTATCACGGCGACCACAACAACTTTGCGCCGCGGCTGGGTGTCGCATGGGACCCCTTCGGCACTGGGAAAACCGTCATTCGGTCAGCCTTCGGAATGATCTACGAAACGATCAATTGGGAATCTTTCCTCGCGCTCAACAATTCCTTGGGCATCAGCACGATACCCACGGGGGCAATGGGCGTAGGTCCCGGAGGATCGCAAGGAACCGGAACCATTGACGTGGGAACTGTAAACCTCAGCCCGGGCCCGGGTGGCCTAAACTGGAACGGACCAGGAACCGTTTTTCCGACAACTTCGCTGACGTGTAATGCGGGGAGCCCCTGTTCCATTATGGGCATCGATCCGAATCTCAAAACTCCCTATGTATTTAGCTGGAATTTGAACGTTCAGCACGCCATCACCAACAGTCTTTCGCTCGAAGTCGCGTATGTGGGCAACCACGGTTCGGACCTGATCGGCATTCGTGATCTCAACCAGGCGGCCGAAGGTTCGGGATGGACCCCTGCGGCAATTGCAGCCTGCCAGGCCTCTGCTCCCGCGTTCAATAATTGCGCAACCGATCCCAACGCGGAGCAAGCGGCTCGACCGTTCAACGCTGCGTTCCCGTTCCTGCAGAACATCTACCAGATGAGCAACAACTACAAATCGAATTACAACGGCCTGCAAGCGACGCTTACCGGCCGCGAATATCACCATTTCACTTTTGTTGCCGGGTACACCTACTCGCATTCTCTCGATGATGTGGGCGCGAACTGGGATTTTGGCGCGGGACTGGGTCTGCCGTCCGATAGCACGCACCCAGGACGCGAATACGCGAGCAGCGATTTCGACATCCGGCATCGCGGCACGTTGATTATCACTTACGCGGTCCCGGGCCGTGACGGCTTTGCGCAGATGCTGAAAGGTTGGGAACTCAACTCGATCGTCAGCCTCTACAGTCCTCAGCCTTGGGGCGTGATGGACGCGGGGACCGACATCAGCGGCACCGGCGCACTGAATGATCGCTGGAACTTCTTCGGCAGTCCTTCAGATTTCACATCGGGCGCGGGACCCATCCCGTACTCGCCGGGTCAATCGAATCCAGCGTGCGCCGCGCAAGCCCTCGCCCTCGATGGCGGCAATGCCACTGGTTTGAACAGCACAGCGCTGGGCGCTTTCGGCTGCTTCACCAAGGGCAATTCGATATTGCTCCCACCCGCGCTGGGCACATTTGGCACCGTGGGGCGCAACGAATTCCGTGATTCCGGCTTCCGCAACTGGGACTTCTCGGTCGGGAAGACCTGGAAATTTACGGAACGGTTCGGCGCGCAATTCCGCGCGGAATTCTTCAACATTCTTAACCATCCCAATTTTGCCAATCCCTTCGGCGGCCAGAACGGGTGGGCCCACAACGATCCATCTACGGGAGGCGGAGGGATATTCGGGTGCGGATGCGCCACCCCTGACGTAGCCGCTTCCAATCCGGTGATTGGATCCGGTGGCAGCCGCGCCGTCCAGCTGGGCTTGAAGCTAATCTTCTAGATCGCTTATTCGGTGCACGGCAGCTGGGAGCCAGGGTATTTCCTGGCTCCCAGTCAATTTCCAAATGACCTCAACGAAATCCTGCTGATTCGCGCAAATGAAAGGTCGAGGCGAGCAATTCGAAGTGTGAAACATCGAGTGGTGAATCCGCAAGGAGGCCCAGTTTCATGCGAAGGACAACGACGATTTTCCTTAGCGCAAGGGTGATTGCGCCAATATTGGTATTTTTGTTCTGCTATCTGTTACCGCCTGCACGCGCTCAACAAGTGCGTCCCGAACGCACCATCGAAGAAATCAAAGCGGAAGCCATCACTCGCGCCGAAAACGGCCAGTATCCCTGCATCGGCCAAAACCCTGCCGATTTGAAGGAAGCGTTTGCGTCAATCAAGACGCGCGACCCGGACGAATGGGCCGCAGCCTTCATCGCCGTCGGCGATAAGTGGATGGCTGAAGCGAAGTCCGTGGAAAAAAGCGATCCGGCCAAAGCCAATGCGGACTACATCCGTGCCTGGCGCGTTTATTCATTTGGCCGCTGGCCCGTCCCGTCTTCACCTGGCAAGCAGCGCTCTTACGAGAAAGCTCTCGAAGCGTTTCGGGCGCACACCAAATTCTGGGACCCGCCAATGGAGGTGGTGCACATCCCATTCGAGGGCAAAGAAATCATCGGCTATCTGCGGTTTCCCAAGAACGCCCCGGGCCCCGTGCCGATGGTGATTGCAATCAACGGCCTCGATAGCCGCAAAGAGGATCTTTCTGAAAGTTTCTCGGCGGTTTTGCCATTCGGCATCGGATATATCGCCGTGGATGGTCCCGGCACGGGTCAAGCCCCCATCAAAGCTAGCCCCACCGCGGACCGTATGCTGTCACGCGTTATCGATTACGTTTACAGCCGCCCGGAAGTGGATAAGTCCAGAGTGGAATTTCACGGCGTCAGTTGGGGCGCTTATTGGGGCACCAAAATGGCCATCCTCGAAAAAAGCCGTTTGAAGGCCGTCAGCGTGCAATCGCCACCGATTCACGATATGTTTCAGAAAGAATTCGTGCTCAACGGGCTCCAGGGCAACCGCGAATATTTATTCGATCAATTGCCGGCAATGATGTCCATCTTCGATAATGTCAACAGTCTCGATGAACTGCTCGAGATCTTTCCGAAAATGTCGCTGGTGACGCAGGGCCTCCTAGGCAAACCCACCGCGCCGATGCTCATCTTGTCCGGCGTGCTCGATACGCAGGTGCCGATTTCTGATACGTATCGCCTGCTGAGCGCCGGCGATGTGCCCAAAACCGGGTGGATCAATCCACATGGCGGCCACTTGGGGCGACAGAAAGGCGTATGGCCTGATCCGGTGATGTTTAAGGAAGTGATTGTGCCTTGGATCGTACATGCTTTGGATGTGGGGCCGCCGACTACGTAGGGCGCAACTATACACCGAGACAAAGTCCGCCGCCGCGAATCGTCGAGCGGCAGCTACGAAGAACGCTCGTGGGACAGAATCGAACTTCGAGCTGTCGCCCGCGTTCCAGCCCTGCAGACTTGAAGCGAAATCAGTCAGCGCTTACTTACCGTAAATAAGGAGCGTAAACGTATCCGGAATAATCGCCGGGCGCGGGCGCGGATGTTCAGCCGTGGCGGCCGGGGTTTCGCCGAATTCCGCAGTGACGGTATAAACGGTGTGGTTAGCGTAGTCGAGGGCCATCGTGCGAGCGCCGCGCTGGGTCTGGATCATTTCCACCAGTGAAAATTTTGTGGGTGAATCTTCGTGCGCAATGGTGATTGTCCCATCGCCGCAGGACGCGAACGCGTAACCCGTAACGGGGTCGAAACGGTTTGCATCCACGCCCTGGCCGATGGGAACTGTGCCAATAACCTTCCCGGAGTTGCCATCCACGAAGGTCATGAGCTTGTTGTGGCAGCCCACCACTAGGATTTCGTGGGCGGCGTCAATCGCCAGGCCCGAGGGAGACTCGCACGGCGCCAGCGGCCAGGTATTTTCGATCTTCAGTGTCTTGGCGTCGAATTTGACAAGAGCGCTCTTGTCCTCCAGATTGACGAAGATTTTTCCCTTGCCGTCGCTGGCGCCGAACTCCGGGCCGCCGCCGAGAGGAAACGTCCCGACGAGTGTTCCGGAAGCCGCGTCAATGGCTGAGGCGGTATTCGCGTCGCCATTAAAAGTGAAGACGCGTTTGGAGAAGGGATCGTAGATGACGGCGTCTGTGTCCTTGTCCGTCTTGGTGTTGCCGATGACCTTGAGTGAAGTGAGGTCGAAGATCGTCGAATCGGAGGTGCGGCCGTTGGTGGTGAAACCCTTGTTGAACTCATCGGCGAACGCGATGCCATGGACACCCTGCGTATCCGGAATGTCTCCGATGATTTTGCCCTGCTCGGGATCCACTACGATCACGTGAGTCGCGCGAGTGATGAACAGGCCATGCGTCGAGGGATCCACTTCGAGGTAGTCCCAGCCGCCCGCGCCGCCGAGCTTCACTTTCTTGATCAGATGATAGCCGGAGGCACCTCCGGCCTGAGCGGCCGCGTGGAGAAATGCAGTAGCCAACAGAGAACCCAGGAACAGCGCATAACAAGCGCCCGCGATTTTCTTCGACATCAATGCCTCCACAAATTAAAGGGAACAGAGCAGTCCCGGGTGCGAACCATGGCACAGCCAAGTTAAACGCAGGATAAATCGGCGATCGCGGAAGTTCGCAATAATCCAGGCAGTTCCGTGCGGAGTGTGAAACAGAATTGGCGGGTTGCAGTATGATGTCGCGATGCGCCTGCTGCTGGTGGAAGATGACCCTGGTGTTCTGCGCTTCGTCTTGAAAGGACTGCGCGAACAAGCTTACGCGGTGGACACCGCGACCACCGGGGATAGCGCTCTGTATCAGGCGGAAATCAACACCTACGACCTGATAATCCTGGATGTAATGATCCCAGCTCCAGATGGCTTTGCGGTTTGCAATCAGATTCGCAAGGCGGGAAATTGCGTGCCGATTCTAATGCTAACCGCGCTCGATGGCGTCGAGGATCGCATCACCGGTCTCGATGTGGGCGCCGACGATTACCTGGCGAAGCCCTTCGCCTTTCGCGAACTACTCGCGCGCCTGCGCGCTCTGTTGCGCCGTTCCGGTGAACTTCGGCCTCCGAACATCACGGTTGCGGACCTGGTGATAAATACCGCCAGTCAGTCCGTAACGCGCGGCGGGCGCCGCATCCCGCTAACTACTAAGGAATACGCGCTGGTGGAATTTCTTGCGCGCCACGCTGGCCAGGTAGTGGGGCGCGCCGCAATTGCCGAGCATGTTTGGGATGAAACATTCGATCCATTCTCGAACCTGATCGAAGTGTATGTGAACCGATTGCGGCGCAAGATTGACGCGGATTCCAAGGCGCCGCTGTTGCATACACGCCGCGGCGCAGGTTACTTGTTCGGACTCGAGGAAGAAAATATTCGCGCCTACGATCCCGGAAGAAAAAAATCGAGTTCGCCGCCCGGGAAGAATCATGTTTGATACCTTGCGCGTGCGTTTGACGCTCTGGTACACCGTGGTGCTGGCATTTCTTCTGCTGGTTTTCAGCCTCACCAGTTACTTCCTATTCGCCCGAGGTGAAAATCGCCGCACCGACGCCGACCTTGCGGAACTCGCCAAGTCTTTTCTGGTGACCTTCCAAGATGAACTCAAGGACCCGGATGAACCCGGCGGATTGCAGACTGCCGCTCGGCAAGCGATGCTCGAACACCGCGTACGCGGCGATACTCTCCTCATTGTGGATTCCGCGGGCAAAATTGTCGCAAACTCGGCGGACGTCTTGCCGTCCAGCGCTCCGGCGAATTCTATAGCCGCTCATGCCGTTGCTTCCAGCGGCTTCCAACAATTTGTAGAAGCGGCTTTACAGTCGGACCGGGCGTACCGGAACGTCGCCGCTGAAAAAGGCGGGTTACGCGCGTGCGCCGTACGATTCACGGCGAATGGCCAGACCTGGTCGCTCGTCATACTGCGCTCCCTGCATGCGCAACACGAAATATTGGAAGAAATTCGCATCGCGTTTGCCTGGTTGATCCCGCTGGGCGTGTTGCTCGCGAGCGTCGGTGGTTACTTTCTCGCGCGCAGAAGTTTGGCACCCGTTGCCGCCATGGGCGCGCAGGCGGAGCGCATCGGCGCCACAAATCTCCACGATCGCCTCGCGGTCCGCAACCCGAACGATGAGCTTGGCAGGCTGGCCCAAACTTTCAACGACCTGCTGGATCGCCTCGAGCAATCGTTCGAACGCCAGCGCCGCTTTATTTCGGACGCTTCGCACGAGTTGCGCACGC
Source organism: Candidatus Acidiferrales bacterium (assembly GCA_035602855.1). Lineage (GTDB taxonomy): Bacteria > Acidobacteriota > Terriglobia > Acidiferrales > UBA7541 > Palsa-295. Next base: position 23,130 of record DATNLN010000250.1, on the reverse strand, counting down.
CTGTCTCGATTCTGCGCGGTGAAGCAGAAGTCGCACTGTCGCAAGCTTCGCGCTCCCCGGAGGAGTACCGCGAATCTCTCGCCGTATTACACCAGGAAGCACAACGTCTGGCGCGCATTGTGGAAGACCTCTTCACCCTGACGCGCGCGGATGCCGGCGAGTATCGGTTGGCCCGCACTGATTTCTACCTGGAGGAACTCGTCGCCGACGGCGTGCGCGCCGCACGCGCACTTGCCCAGGCTAAGAACATTACGTTGTCGGTTGTGGCGGCGAATGAAATGCCCGTCCGCGCGGATGAAGATCTGGTGCGCCGCATGATTCTGAATCTTCTGGATAACGCCATCAAGTACACACCTGCCGGAGGGAATATCTCGATCGTGTCCGGAAGTGTGCCGGGCGGCTACGAGGTCAGCGTAACCGACAGCGGCCCCGGTATTCCCGCGGAGATGCAATCCAGGATTTTCGAGCGATTCTTTCGCGTGGATCGCGCGCGCTCGCGCAGCGGAGTAGATGGCGGTGCGGGACTTGGTCTTTCCATTGCGCGCTGGATCGCCGAGGCGCACTTGGGCCGCATTGAATTGGTGCGCTCGGATGCCACAGGCAGCGCCTTCAAAGTGTACATACCAGCATCCAGTGAACTTTTGCCCCCTTCAAATTCCTCCCGTTAATCCTGCGTTTATCTGCTGATCTTTAATCTGCGAGTTGGCACCACTGCGACAGTGCCTGCCGTGACTGCTGCGTCTATCGTCAAGAGAGAATCGTGAAGGCTGACACGCTGCGAAATATATTCTGGATCTTTGTGCTGCCGGCTCTGGTTCCGTGGTCTGCGGGCGCGGCTCAACGGCCAGAAGACTTGTCCTCCAAGCCGGTCTCTACGGCACCACAGCAGCCAGCAGCCGCCGCGGATCCGACGCTGCGCCTTACCTTGGATGACGCGCTGGTACGCGCACGTCGGAACAGCCCCCAGTTTCAGGCGGCGCTCGCGGAGGCTCAGATCGCTCACGAAGATGCTAAGCAGGCCAAAGACGCGTTGCTGCCGACGATCACCTACAACAACGAGATGCTTTATACCCAGGGAAATGGAACCGGCAGCGTGCGCTACATTGCCAACAATGCGGTGCATGAATACACCAGCCAGGGAAATGTGCACGAAGTCTTGAGCGTGGCGGGTATCTACGAGGTTCGGCGGGCGTCGGCTGGGGCGGCGCTAGCGCGGGCCCGCGCCGAAATTGCCTCGCGCGGCCTGGTTGTTACGGTAGTGCAAAGCTATTTCGGTGTGCTGGCGGCGCAGAGTAAAGCAAACCTGGCACAAAAAGCCGACGATGAAGGCGAGCAATTCCTGAAGCTGACCCAGAACCTGGAACGCGGCGGCGAAGTGGCCCATTCGGACGTGATTAAGGCGGAGTTGCAGGCGCAAGAACGCAAGCGCCAGCTTCGGGAGGCGCTTCTCACCTTGCTGAATGCGCGCCTCGATTTCGCGGTGTTGCTCTTTCCAGATTTTAGCGACCGCTTCGTATTGGCCGACGATCTCCACGCGAGCATTCCGCTGCCCACACTAGGCGAAGTCCAGCAACAAGCAAGCAACGAAAATCCCGACGTTCGCGCTGCCCTGGCCTCGGTGGAGCAGGCGACGGATGAGGTTGGCGTCGAGCGCGCGGCTTATTTGCCATCTCTCAGTTTGGACTATTTCTATGGAATCGATGCAGCTCAATTCGCGACGAATGGCATTTTTGATAATCGGAGCGTTCCTAATCTGGGCTCATCCGCGGCGGCTTCGCTCAACATTCCTATCTGGAATTGGGGCGCCACGCAGAGCCGCGTGAAACAGGCCCAAATTCGCCGCGCGCAGTCGGCGCGCGAGCTTTCGTTCGCGCAGCGCAAGCTCCTTGCGGAAATTCAGTCGCTCTACAACGAGGCCGAGACGGCGCTTGACGAATTGGCGGGGCTGCAACGGTCCGCCGATCTTGCCGGGGAAAGCCTGAAACTTACGACTCTGCGCTACAAAGGCGGAGAAGCCACAGTGCTGGAAGTTGTTGACGCGCAGACCACCGCGGCGCTGGCCGCGAACGCCTATGAGGATGGAGCAGTCCGCTACCGCCTCGCCTTAGCAAATCTTCAAACCCTGACGGGAGCCATGTCCACGCGATGAAACTCAAGATTCACCACCCGCGAATCAAGCGTCGGCAGCCTCAGCTCATCGCTGCGTGCTTCATCACGCTATTGTGCCTGGTCGGCTGTAGCGCGTCCGAGAAAGACAAAGCGCCGGTCGTCAACGTCGCAGTAACGCCTGCTCGCCGTGCGTCAATCTCGGAAAACATATCAGCCGAGGCTCTGGTGTTTCCGCTACGGCAGGCCATCATCACCCCCAAGATCACCTCGACGATCAAGACATTTCTGGTGCAGCGTGGCTCGCGCGTTCAAAAGGGGCAGGTGCTCGCCGTGCTAGAAAATGCCGACCTCGCCGCTGCGTCCGAACAGAGCAAGGGCGAATACGAACAGGCTGAAGCAGGTTACGCCTCGACCACAGGCGCGAGCTTGCCCGAGCAAATACAGAAAGCGGAGCTAGACGCTGCATCGGCGAAAGCCGCGTTCGACGCGCAGCAGAAAATGTACGACAGCCGCAAGGAATTATTCGATCAGGGCGCTTTGCCCCGGCGCGATCTGGACTCAGCGGAAGTAGCACTGGCGCAGGCGCGCAGCCAATACCAGCAGGCTGCGAAGCAGCTTGATGACCTGCAAAGAATCGGGCGAGAACTGGCGCTCAAGTCCGCGACAGGCCAACTAGCCGCCGCAAAAGGAAAATATCTCGGCGCTCAGGCGCAGTTGAGCTACTCCGAAATCCACAGCCCGATTGACGGCGTGATCACTGACCGGCCACTGTTTCCTGGCGAACTGGCCGCCGCCAATCAGCCTCTGCTGACCGTGATGGACACCTCGAAGCTGATTGCCAAAGCTCACATCCCGGCGGCGCAAGCGGCGCTATTGAAGGTCGGTAATCCGGCTCAAATCAAGCTGCCTGGCGACGATCTCGCTGTCGAAGGACGGGTCACACTTGTCAGTCCTGCGCTCGATCCCGGGAGCACCACAATCGAAGTATGGGTCGAAGCTTCCAAGCCCAACTCCGCCATCAAGCCGGGCATGACAGTAAGCGTCTCTATGACCGCGCGTACCGTCAATGACGCGATCGTTGTTCCCGTGGCGGCCCTGCAGAAAAACGCAGACGATGTGCAATACGTTCTGGTCGCTGGCGCGGACGGAGTGGCGCATGCACGAAACGTCGAAACGGGTATCCGCACGCCGGACGCGGTGCAAATCGTTTCGGGTGTGAATGAGGGTGACGCCGTAATTACTTCTGGCGGATACGGCTTACCCGATGGAACGGCCGTAAAAATCGCACCCACAAAACCAGCCCAGCCTGCTTCGGAGAAGGAATAACCAGGATGGAGGATCCTCGTCCTCGCAGCAGTTCTTCCGAAAGTATGGATTCCTCGGCGGCGCCATGGTTTCAACGGCTGTCGCGTCCAATCCTGTTTCTGGTCGTGAGCCTGGCGCTGGTGGGAGCGTATCTCTCGTTCACTATTCCAGTCTCCGTTTTTCCCCAGACGGATTTTCCGCGCATCGTCATCGGAGTGGACAACGGGGTCACGCCGATCGATCAAATGCTGGTGACCATCACGCGCCCGATCGAAGAAGCGGTGAACGTAGTGCCCGGGTTGCAGCGCGTGGTATCCACCACCAGCCGCGGTTCAGCCGACGTGGACCTTTTTTTCGATTGGAACAGCGACATGGTGCTCACGCTGCAACGCGTAGATGCCGTGGTCGCGAGGCTGCAGGCCGAGCTTCCGCCAACCGCGCGAATCGAAACGCATCGTCTGACATTCGCCACGTTCCCGATAATTGGCTATAGCCTGACGTCCGATCAGCTACCACAAGACAAGCTTTGGGAAATCGCCACTTATGACATCAAGCCGCGCATCAACCGGCTGGACGGAGTTGCCTCTGTCTTGATTCAAGGCGGCAGAGTGCCGGAATTCCAGGTGACACCAGACCCCGCGCGCTTGCTGGCCAGCGGCAGTACGGTAACGGATATCCTGGAAGCCATTCGCCGCACCAACCTGATTGATTCGCCGGGCTTGCTGGACCACGACCACGAACTCGTCTTAGGCCTGGTAAGTGGCCAGGTTCATACGCCGGAGCAGATCGGCCAAATCGTCGTAAAGACTTCCGCCGCAGGCGTACCGATTCGAGTTGGCGATATCGCCTCAGTGGCGCCGTCCGTCGCGCCGGTCTATACCGTCGTCACGGCGAATGGGAAGGCCGCAGTGCTGTTAAGCATCAATCGCCAGCCAGACAGCAACACGCTATCCGTGGCGGACGAAGTGCACAGTGAAATTGCCCAACTGCAAAAGACTCTACCGCCCGGTGTGCATGTCGAGCCGTTTTACGACCAGTCCACCATCGTTCACGATTCCATCGCCAGTGTGCGCGATGCTGTACTCCTTGGATTGCTGCTTTCGTCGGCAATTTTGGTTCTGTTCCTGCGCGACTGGGGCACCTCTCTGATCGCGGGTTTAGTGATTCCTGTAACGCTCCTGCTTACTTGCATCGTTCTAAAAATGACGGGCCAGAGCTTCAACCTGATGACCCTCGGGGGACTTGCGGCTGCGGTCGGCCTGGTTATTGACGATGCCATCGTCATTCTCGAAAACATTGTGCTGCACAGAGACGCGGGCGAGGACCGTCTGCAGTCCATCCAGCAAGCGTTGCGCGAGATGACCATTCCGCTGGTGGGTTCGACGATCACGCCTATCGTCGTCTTCTTACCTTTGATTTCAGTTACAGGAGTGACCGGCAGCTTCTTTCGCGCTCTGGCCATCACGATGACTGTCGCGCTGTTCAGTTCTCTGGTGCTCGCGCTCCTCTGGACGCCCACGCTCAGCCAATTTCTCATTCGCAAGAAATCGGGTGGGGAAAAACCATCCGGCGTTGCAATGAGCGCCGCCGACGGTGGTAGTGCCGACCCGATCGCCCATGACGAAGCGCCCACCAGCGGTTTTTTCGGGCGCATGGTTCATTTCTACGAGCAAATCATGCAGCGCGTGTTGCAGCGGCCCGTCATCCTAGTAGCGAGCTCACTCGTGGTCATTGTGCTTTCCGTAGTGTGCTACCACTTCTTGGGCAGTGACTTGCTCCCCGAAATGGATGAAGGCGGTTTCATCCTGGACTACTACACTCCGCCAGGAAGCTCGCTCGCGGAATCCAACCGCATCCTCCAGCACATCGAGCAAATTCTCCGTGAGACCCCGGAAGTTGAGAACACCTCGCGTCGCACCGGGCTGCAGCTGGGTTTGGCGGCAGTTACCGAAGCAAACCGCGGTGACTTTACCGTGAGACTGAAGCATAAACGCGATCGCGGCATTGACGAAGTAATCGACGACGTGCGCGCTAAGATCAAACAGACCGAACCAGCCGCCGACGTGGAATTCGTCCAGGTCCTCCAGGACATGATCGGAGATCTGACCAGCGCGCCCGAGCCGGTGGTGATCAAAATGTTCTCCCCAGATCCGCAGTTGCTGCTGAAAGCTGCTCCCCGTGTGGCCGATGCCATCGGAAAAGTTCCTGGCGTTGTGGATGTACTGGACGGAATCGAAAACACCATCAGCGGACCTGCGGTCACGTTTCAAGTGGACTCCGCCGTTTCAGCTCGCGCCGGATTTACTCCCGAGGAAATCGCCGTTGACGCCTCCGCAATCCTGGAAGGCGAGCCTGCTGCGACGCGGGTAGTACTGAACGACCGGGTTTACCCGATTCGTGTGCGCTTTCCGGCAGAAAACCGCGCCTCGCTCGATCGTATGACCAACACGCTGCTGGCCAGTTCCACCGGGCGAACCGCCACGCTCGGATCGCTAGCGGCAATTACGAATGACCCCGGCCAGACCGAGATTCGGCGCGAAAATTTGCAGCGCGACGTGGAAGTCACAGCCCGGCTGGAAGGGGTGGATCTGGGCCGCGGCGTTGCCGCGGTCCAGAAGGCCGTGAGCGATTTACAGTTGCCTTCCTCGATTCGCCTCGAATATGGCGGCGCTTACCAGGAGCAGCAGAAATCCTTCCAGGATCTTTCGATAGTCTTGTTCTTGGCGTTGCTGCTGCTGTTCGTGGTGTTGCTCTTTGAGTTCCGCACGTTCTCGGCGCCTGCTGCCATCCTTGCCTCGGCCTTGCTCTCCACCTTTGGAGGTTTGCTCGCTCTTTTGGTTACTGCCACCACGTTCAACGTAGCGTCTTTCATGGGAATGATTATGGTGATCGGCATCGTCACAAAGAACGGAATTCTGCTACTCGACGCCGAGCAACGTTTCCGTGCAATGGGTCTATCCCCGCGCGACGCGATGATCCAGGCGGGACGCCGCCGTTTGCGCCCCATCTGCATGACCGCCCTCGCCACGATTGCAGGCATGTTGCCCTTGGCGCTAGCGATTGGCGCAGGCTCTCAGATGTTGAAGCCGCTGGCCATCGTTGTGATCGGCGGACTGGCCAGCTCAATGGTCTTGTCGTTGGTCTTTACGCCGGCTATCAATTATTACCTCGGTGCAGGAAAGCCTTCTGCGACATAGCTGACCGCAGAACCCCTGGGCCGCCGTGCGTTGTGACCCAGGGGCTTCTCTGCTGCGGTTTGCGCCGCGCTGCTATTCCTCGTGAAGCTCCGCGATTTTGACGCCGATCGTACTAGCGATCGCCGTCACCATCGCGGTCTTGCGGTGCGAATGCCACGCCGCGAAGAACTTCTCCGGCCTGCGCTGCACGAATGGTCAGGAACCTGCCGATGCCGAAGAAACCGTCAGCCTTCGGCAGACTGGTCGCTTGCAGAAAGTCGGTGACCTTCACCAACTTGTTGGGATCGGCGCCCTGGTCTCCGCTGAGGCTCACGGTCGAGGTCACCGCGTAGATGTCCACAGTTCCATCGCGGTGGACTTTCCCGGTGATGTTGCGGCAGCCGTCCGTTGCGGGATTGAGTGACGTTGGGTAGTTCGGAACGCTGTACGGAATGCCGATGTTCAGACCATTCTGCAGAATGTAATCCAGGTGCCAGGTGCCGCTCACCAGGCTCCATTTTTGGACGCCAGCTGTGGCGATAGTTGCGGCATCCGCCACGTTGCCGTTGACGGGTGGAGTTACCAGCGTCCCATCGCCTTCATCGCAAACGTACAGCGTCTCAGCATTTGCGAACCATATCCCGAAGGGAAAAGCGATCGGGGCCGGGTTGCCGTTCTGATCCACACCGCTGGCGAGCGACGTAGGGAATCCCGGCAGGATAGTGATCGGCAGCGCCGCGAGTTCCGCTGTAGTTCCGGAAGGAAGCACGCCGGTGTTGCCGACCTGATAGACGGTGTTGATGCCGTTGCTGCCGCTACCTTTGGTGACATACATCGTGTTGTTGAAAATCGTCAGCCCGCGGAAGTTATTGTCCTTTCCAGCCTTGTCCGCAGTTGTGTAGCCGAGTTGCGTTATCTCGAAGTCCCCGATCTTGTTGATGTCGGGAGGCAAGGGCGGAGTTTGACCCGGAATCAGAAGCTCGGCGCCAGTGGAGGTGATCAGATTGACTCCTACCTGCGTCTTGGTGAGCTGGCTCTTCGAGAGACCTCCGTTGTTGTCGTTTCCGACCATGTAATACGTCGAGTCGGCCTTGATTGCCGCGCGGCCGTTGTTCCCGCTGTAAGCGTTCCCATCGGTAATTTGCAGCCGCCCGCCCGCGTCGATTTCCGCTACGGCACGGTAGTACTGCGAAACAACAGGATTGCTCGGATCTACTACGCCCGGAGTATTGGAATTCGACACATCCAGCTGGTTCGGCGCCGTCACGAATCCCGTGCCGCCGCGATACCCGACAAAGGTGATCGACTTCCCGTCTAGCGACCGGTTCAGCGCCAATTCCGATTTCGAGCTGAAGCTCGTCACGATCTGGTCGCTCGGGATGTTCAATGTTCCAATCCGCTGGCCGTCGGTCGTGATGTTATCCAGAAAAATCGGCGACGTAACGCCGAAGCTGCCATCCGGCGCATCGTTATTAAACACTCCAGGAAACGTTCCGTCCGCTGTTGCCGCAGCGCATGTGACGGCCACCGTCGTCGTACCTCCCGCAAGCAGAGGCAGTGTAACGTTGCCCGCTACGCAGCCTGGCGGTAAAGTTTCGCCTACCGATACGGTCGAGCTGTCCCCGACATACACGCTGCGGCTGACCACCAGAGTCCCCGGCCTGAATTCGGAACGATCTGAATCACGATCGTCCGTCTTGGCATGCGCCTTGCTAACGAATGTTCCGGCTGCCAGTGCAGCCGTTGTAACTGCAATAAGTGTTGCTGAAACTAAAAATTTCTTCACGTTTTTCGCCCTCCCGAGCGGATCTAACTTCATTCACTAGGTAAAATGCGCCCAAAGCCCCGCGCAGGGGGTCACCTTCGCGGGGCCTTGTGGTTTTTGCTATCACGGCTGGCGGGTTGCTGTTTGGAGGTTTCGGACCTTTGTTACCGGCCCTCACACCAACTCTCGCTACCAGCCCCTGCTACCAACTCCCACTGCCGGCTCCGCTACCAATTTCCGCCAAATTCAAACGGCACACTGGGCAGAACCGGGGTGTGCTCCTTCTGAACGGCTTGGAGCTGGTTCGGATCGAGGCCGAGAGCTTTCAGAATCGTTGGAGCGATCTGCAAGGTTTCGACCGGTGTGGTGACGGTCTTGGGTTCAAAGCTAGGGTTCGACAGCAATAACACGACGTTAACGTCGTCATGCGCGAAACCGCCATGCTCAGCGAGTTTCTTTGTGCTGCCGGAGTAGGTGGTGCCGACATTTGGGGTGACGAGGATGTCCGGCGTCCGTGGATCACCAGACGGCGGCAGTCCCGGCGCGTTGAAAAGTTGGGTGATCCCCTGACCGTAGAAGATCTGACCGATGCCGGCGATGTTGGACGTCACCGGCGACTGTGTTTCGAGCAAGTTCACTGCGCTTGCCGTGGTGCAGCTGCTGTTGAGCCAGACCAGAGAGACGTCGTCTTCGGTGGGTCCAATGCCGGTGGGGTTGGACGGCGATTCAGATAGTGGGATGCAACCGGCGCCATCCAGAATGGTGGCTGGCGATGACGTCACTGGACCAGTCGTGGTGATACGGGTGTAGCGCGAGGAATCGACAGGGCTCTGGCCGTGCTTGGCCGAAATAATGATCAAGGTCGAGTCGAGCAGGCCGCGCGATTTGAGAGCCGCGACCATTTTGCCGATGGAAGCGTCGGCGAATTGGATCTCGCTGAGCAACGCAGCGGTTGGAGTGCCTTGGGCATCTTCGTAGCCGCCCGTGACAGTCGTAGATTTTTCGATGAGCTTCTGACCAACACTCACGACCTGGAAGTTCATGCCGAATACGGCGGGCGTGGGAGCTGAATGCGAGCCGTTGTGAGTCTTGCCGTTGATTTCGTTGAGAACTGCATTGACCTTGAGCGTGTCGTAACACTGAATGTTCTGAAAGCTGTCCGTCCAGGCATTGGAGGAAGAGACCGTCGTCTGATCGGGGAGCGGATTGCAACCTGGAACACCTGGCAGATTCACGGGGATAGAATTGATGTCGGGCGAGTAGTAATCATCCACGTTGGTCCCGTTCCCAGGGCCATTCACCGCGGAGTACGCCGGATGTTTGTCCGACCATGCGGTGTAGCCGCCTGCGGCGTGAACAACGCCGAAAATTGTGTTGGTGCGGACGAAGTTCCAAGGATAAACCGGCGCGCAGTTGTTTGCTGGATCGCGCACGAGTCGGCTGGCATCTATCGATGCAACGCCACCGTCTCCCGTGGTTGCTCCACCGTTGAGCTTGGTCTGATCAATATCAATACCTTCGTCGTATTCGGTGGTGGTGCCGGGGAACACACCGGGCGTGCAAGTGCCGCCAGCGAGTCCGTTGCCAGTCGTCACCTTTGGGGGAGCGAGGCTACGGTCATAGGCAACGTCGTAGAACGCGCCCACCGTGCGGGGAGAACCGCCGGTCATGAGCGCCATCAACCCGGGAAACGAGTCCGAGGGTTTGGAAGTGGCGGTGTCGAGGTAATTGACGCCGGTCTCAGCAAGTTCGGCGAGATTCGGGCAATACGATTTGCCGCCGTTCACCTCGCTGATTCCCTTCGAACAATTAATAAAGTCGAGCGCGTGCATTCCATCGATGCTGATCAGCAGAACGTGACGGATGTGCTGATTGCGGTAATCGTCTTGAGCGTGCCCTACAGGAACCGTGAATGCCGCCGCGAGCATTGTGCTCGCAGCAGCTAGTAGCCACTTCTTGCTTGTGCCCATCATAAGAAAGCCTCCTCACTAGGATTGGTATCGTTCGTTGATTCGTTCTGCTGCGGAAAACTCGTGGTGAAACCTTTCGCTGGAAAATTCATCGAGTCAGTGCGGGGCGATTGGCAGTGCGAATGTTAAATTGCGCACTTTAGTAAAGGTTTTTCTGAATTCGCGCGATCGCTAGGCGGAAGCCAGCCGATACTGGGGCGAGCGCGAAGTGATCAATTCGAGCACCAGGCTGAGGCGGGAACTGTAACGGACGGATCGAGCCGGGGTGGTGAACGTTATATGAATGCCCGGCAAAAGCTAGCTGAAAAATTTTCAGATAACTGACACTTCAATCGAGGCTCCGCACTGTCAGTTGGAAGTAGCGGAGTTTTTACGGAGTAGTAACGATTGCGTATTGTTGAGTGGCTCAAACTCCAGCGCCCTAATTCCGCATGGAGGATTTGATGAAGGCGCACAGGATAGTACTTACAGGACTTGCTGTGGCGATGATGGTGGCGTCGTGGTCGCATGGAACCGCGGCGCAATCCAGCAAAGTGGGAACTAAACACGTGAAGCATGTGCTGCTGTTGAGCATTGACGGCATGCACGCAGTGGATCTCTACAATTGCACGCATGGAATTGCCGGCGCGAATGGTGGGGATCCGTACTGCCCGAACTTGGCCACGCTGACCCAGGCAGGGATCAATTATGTGGCGACTGTGTCGTCGAAACCTTCGGATTCGTTTCCTGGATTGGCCGCGCTCGTTACTGGTGGCTCGCCGAAGTCCACCGGCCTTTACTACGATGTTGCTTACGACCGCTCGCTCGATGGGCCGGCATTAGCGACGGGAACTGGACTGGCTGCGTCGCCGTGCACGCCCTACGGAATACCGACCGGGACGACGACCGACAACGACCAGGGAATCGAATTCGACGACACCAAGCTGAATGGCGGCGCACCGGGCGCTGAGCCAACCGAAGGCGGGATCGCCTCGATTGACAAGCGGAAGCTGTCGCGGGACCCGGCTGCGGGTTGTGCGCCGGTGTATCCGTGGAATTTCGTGCGCACCAATACGATTTTTAGCGTCGTGCATGAGGCGGGCGGGTACACGGCGTGGATCGACAAACACGCGTCGTATTCGTTTACGGCAGGGCCGGGCGGCAAGGGCTTAGATGACTATTATTCGCCCGAAGTGGACTCAAACGTAGTGGCGCTGCCCGGCGTGACCACATCGGAAGGCGCTTCGTGCGCGACGATCCGCGACACCGTTAGCGAGTCCGGCTGGAACAGCAGTTTCAAGAACATCCAGTGCTACGACGCGCTGAGGGTGAACGCGCTGCTGAACGAAATTGCCGGCAAGACACACAAAGGCGCCGCGGCGCAGATACCAGCCGTCTTCGGGATGAACTTCCAGGCAGTATACACGGGAGAATCTGTGAATGAGCCGGGCGTCGGCGTGGGTGGTTACCAGAACGCGGCGGGCTTGCCGAGCGCCGAGTTGCTGAAGGAGATCGAGTTCGTGGACGCCTCGATCGGCGACATCGTGAACGCACTGAAGAACAATGGGATTTACGACGAGACGCTGATCATTGTCACGGCAAAGCATGGTTCGTCGCCGATCGACCCCACGTTGTATGTGGCCAACGGCAGCAATACGCCGGCAACATTGCTCGGGAATGCGATTCCCTCCTCCGAATCGCCGCTGACCCCGGGCGGCATCGGCGCAACCGAAGATGATGTGTCTGTGCTCTGGCTGAAAAAGGGCGCGAGCGTCACTGCGGCGGTCGAACTGCTGGAAAAGAATGCGGCGGCGATTGGGCTCGGGCAACTCTATTACGGGCCGTCGCTGTGGCTGAACTACAACGTGGGCGGTCTTGATCCAGGCGAGGATCCGCGGACGCCGGACATTATTGTGACGCCGAATGTGGGTGTGACCTACTCGGGGAGCACGACGATGATCGCAGATCATGGCGGCTTCGCGCACGACGACACCAACGTGCTTCTGCTGGTGGCGCATCCAGACTTTTCAGCGCGCACAGTTTCGGCAACGACGACGACCACGCAGGTGGCGCCGACAATCGTGAAAGCGCTGGGGCTGGATCCCTCTGCGCTGGACGCGGTAAGAGCGGAAGGCACCTCGGTGCTGCCTGAAGTTGAGGCACAACTCGCAAAATAAACGCAGATGCATTACGTGGTCGTATAGTGCGATTTTTACCGATGCGATCTCTCACGTCAAGGCGTGATGTTGGGCAGCTGTTCTTCCCATTCTGTTCTCATTTCTCGTCAGATGCCCCGCCTTAAAGCCGGTCTCTATACTTTTCCAATGCGATGCGCACCAGCTGACTGCGCGTTCTGACTCCCGTCTTAGCGAACAGTAGTTGTAGGCACGCTTTAACCGCGCTCTCCGAGATCTGCAAACGATCTCCAATCTGCTTATTCGCCAGACCTTCGAAAACAAACGAAAGCACCAGCCGCTCCCTTTCTGTGAAGCGAACTCCGCCGCTCTGTGCGCTGATCCCTCCGGTGCTTTCGAATGCCCTTTGCAGCACTTCCTGCTCGAACAGTGCTTTTCCGTCCATGACTTCGCGAATTCCCTGCACCAATAGCGCTGGCGCACCATGTTTCAAGAAAATTCCGCAAATCCCTTTGCGGATGAGATCGGGAATTTCATTCTCGTTTACGCCCGCGGTGACCAGCAGCACTTTCCCTTTAAAGTGCTTGGCATTGAGAGTTTCAAGGAGGTCCGTGCCGCGTTCGTGACCGAGGTCAACATCGAGCAGGACGATGTCAATTTCCCGCGACTGGATGATTTCTGTCGCTTCGGTGGCAGAGGTGCAATCCGCGACGACCTCGAAGCCTGGTTCGGCCTGCAGCAAGCGGGAGACGCTCTCGCGGAACAGCGCGTGGTCATCAATCAGTAGCAAACGGATATTTTTTGCCGCCGTCTTATTCATCGGCGCCATCTTCCTTGTAACGAGCTCTGGACAGACTGACCGCAAAACAACAGCCTTCTTGGCGCGGCTCAAATCGCAGATCGCCCCCGGAGCTTCGTAGAATCGCACGGGAAACGTATAGCCCCAAGCCGGCCGCATTGGCGCCCCGCTGGAACGGCTTGAATAACTCGTAGGGAGACGAAATTCCCGTGCCCGTGTCCGCAAAGCGAATTACCACGGAGTTCAATTCCAAATCACTGCTGATGGTGAGCTCTTTCTTTTCCGTTGATTGCATGGCGCGCTGGCTATTGCGGGCAAGATTGAGAAACACCTGCTGCAGTCCGTAGCGGTCGCCGGTGACGAGCGGAAGATCGTCTTGCACGCGCCACACAATTCCCGCGCCCGCCTCGCGATAGGTTGGCTCGATCAGGACGCGCAGCTCGTCGAGCAAATTGGTTAGCTCGACCGCAGCCGAATTATGGTCGCGAGACGGCAACAGTTCCATTTCCGAAAGTTTTTCGAGGCCTTCGATCAAGGTGCCGAGAGCGCGAAAATCTTCGTTGTCCTTTAGCGACGAAAGACGGGAGAGGTTTTTGTACACAGCCAAAACGGCGCCGCAACTGTTGCGGATTTCGTGCGCGACGGCGCCCATCAATATTTTTGTGTTCTTCAGCAGGTAATCGAGGCTCAAATCCTCGCGGTCGCGCAAATCCTCGGAAAGATCCACGACGATGGCGGCGAGTCTGGGTCCTTGACTGGTCGGATAGTTCGAAAACCACACTGCCGCAAGGAACGCTTCCCCGTTTTTCCGTTTGCCGCGGCAGCGGAGTTCGGTATGAAACTGGCGCGAGCCCTGCGTCTGCACCGCGCTTTGCAGCGCCGGCAAGAATTCGGCGATCGACTGGCCTGCGATGGAAGAATCTCCCGGCGCGAAGAGAGTTTGCGCGGCCTCATTGGCAAGCAGGATTTTGCTGGAAGCGTCAATGGTGACGATTGCCGCGGGGCTGCTGTCCACCAGAATGCGCAGTTGTTCCTCCGCCTCCTGGCGCAAATTGCTGTGGGTTTCCACTTCCTCGGCGTGTTCCATGGCCATTTGCCGGCCGCGAATAATCTCGGAAACGAAAAGTCCGGTGCCGACGAATCCCGCGGAAGCCATAAGCAATCTTGTGATTGCTTCGCCTGAGGGGAGTTCGCTGAAGAGTTCCTGGAGCACGGCGCAAACTAGCGCGATCCCTACGATCTGCCAGCGCGGAAGAAATCCTGCGATCAACATAATGGGAAAGAGATAGAGAAACCCGATAGAGATGTACGGTTTGGTGAGCCAGTCAATCGTGGCGATGGCCACAATCAGAACCGCCGCCGCGATCAGAAATCGCGTGCGATTCGCGCGCCGATAGATCAAAGAAAGTTCCATACCTACAGCTCGCATCTTGCCGCAACTTGGCCCCGCGGACCATCCCGATGTGATGCGGATGGCCGAAAGATAGTCCGCTGCGCCCGAAGATAGGCTGACCTGCGCCGAAAGGCACGCTCGTAACCCGAAAGACAGGATTGCTGATTCGCGCGTCGCACGAGCAGTATGGTTGGCGAAGCCCGTCTACTGAGGATCGGCGCGCAAGCATTCCCGGGCTGCGCTTTCGTCCTGTAAAACAGGCTCGGAAACGCGTGATGCCGAAAGAACACGATGAAATATCCGGTTCACATCAGCAAGAGAATCGCCGCTGTGGTCATAACGGTTGCGGCGATCATGATTACAGCCGGACTGCTGATAGCGGTGCGCAGCCATGGCCAATCTGCACCTGCGACCACGGCGCAGCAGACTCCCTCGAGTTCTGGTCCATCCTCGTCCGAGCCGGCCTTGGATCTATCCTCAAGACAACTCAACGCAATCGAGATTGAACCGGTGGGGACGTACTTGTTTCCCGTCGAGGAAGAGGCGGTCGGCAGCATTGATTTTGACGGCGACGTTTCGGTACAGGTCTTTCCGCTTTACCAGGGAACCGTCCTCCAAACTCTTGTGGCGCTCGGCGCCCAAGTTCAGAAAGAGCAACCCCTCTACACAATAAAAAGTCCTGACCTGATTCAGGCTGAGTCGAACCTGATCGGCGCGGCGGCGACTCTTGAACTTACCAACAAAGAGTTAACGCGCGCGACAAGCCTTAATGGAGCAAACGGAGGAGTATCGCAGCGCGAGCTGGAGCAAGCCACCTCCGATCAACAAACGGCGGAGGGCGCGCTTAAGGCCGCGCGGGACGCAGTGCGCGTCTTCGGCAAGACGGACGCGGAGATTGATCAAATGATTGCGTCGCGCAAGATCGATCCCGCCCTGGTTGTTCGCAGTCCAATCGCGGGCAAGGTCACATCGAAGAACGCGCAACCTGGATTCTTAGTTCAGCCGGGAAACGATCCTGCGCCCTACGCCGTGTCGGACGTCTCGCTCAAATGGATGCTCGCGGATGTGGTTGAAAGCGACATCTCACGGCTCCATTTGGGACAGCCGGTTCAGGTGGAAGTGATGGCCTACCCTGACCGCGAGTTCAAAGGAAAAATTTCCAAGATTTACTCGGCGGTCGATCCGAATACTCATCGAGTGACGACGCGTTCAGAAATCGCGGATCCCCGCGATGAGCTGCGGCCCGGAATGCTCGCAAACTTTGTAATACGCGTCCGCGATCCAGTGCAGGCCACCGCCATGCCAGCGAACGGTGTGGTGCGCGAAGCCGATGGAACCATGACCGCTTGGGTGACCAGCGATCGCCGCCATTTTGTGCAAAAAATCGTTAAGACAGGACTGCGTACCGACGGCCGGGTTCAGATTCTCGCCGGTCTGCAACCGGGAGAACTGGCCGTGAGCGACGGGGCCGTGTTCCTGAGCAACATGCTGCAAGCGCCGCCGACGGATTAGATCGAATGCCCAGCCGCCATTGCACGAAAGACGACGAGCCATGTTCAAGTCTCTAGTCGCGTTTTGTCTCAGCCGCCGCCCCATAGTTGTGGTGGGGGTGTTGCTGTTCCTCGGCGCTGGGATCGTCGCGTTTAAAGCGCTCAACATCGAGGCGTATCCGAATCCAACGCCTGTCATCCTGGAAATTACTGCGCAGGCGCCGGGCCTCTCCGCCGAGGAAATGGAGCGGTACTACACGATTCCGATGGAGATTGGTCTGTATACCACTCCCGGGATTGACGTCATCCGATCTACTTCGTTCTACGGATTGTCCTTTGTTCGCGTCAGCTTCAAATATGGAGTCGACTATAACTTTGCTTACGCCCAGGCATCGGTTGCGATGCAGCAAAATGTGACCCTGCCGGGCAATCTGGTGCCTTCCATCCAGGCGAATAGCTCGACCGGCGAAATCTATCGTTATCAGGTCGTCGGACCACCGCATTTCGGAATCACGAATCTGCGCACGGTTCAGGACTGGATTGTGGCGCGCCGGCTATTGACCATACCCGGCATCGCAGCCGTCAACAGTTGGGGCGGCCCCACCAAGGAATTTCAAGTCGAAGTGGATCCACACAAGCTGGAAGCCTACAGCATCACTGTGCCGCAGATGTTAACCGCCCTGGGCAACGCGAACATCAACGTGGGCGGGCGCGAAATCCGCATTGGCCAGCAGTCCATTAATATTCGTGGTGTCGGCCTGATGGATGATGGCGGCAACGACGATCTGGCTCAGGGTTACAAGGTCGGCGACATCGAGAACGTGGTTCTTAACCAGGTCAATGGCGTGCCGGTATTAGTGAAGGATGTGGGGAAGGTTTCGGTCGGCTACCGACCCAGACTCGGCATTCTGGGCCGCGACCGACACGATGACATCGTCGGTGCCATCGTGGTAATGCGGCGCACCGAGCAGACCGCCGACATGATTCCCAAGGTCGAAACGGCAATCGAAAAGCTGAATCACGATGGGAGCCTGCCACCGGGCGTCCAAGTTGTTCCATTTTATGACCGCTCTTCACTGGTCGCCCTCACCACGCACACGGTGCTGCACAACCTGATATTCGGATGTTTGCTGGTCTTCTTGATTCAATGGATTTTCCTCGGCAATCTGCGCAGCGCGACCATCGTTGGATTGAATATCCCGTTCGCGTTGTTCTTCGCCACGATTTTGCTGGTGCTTATGGGGGAAAGCGCGAACCTGCTGTCGGTGGGCGCGGTGGATTTCGGCATCATCGTGGATTCGGCGGTGATCCTCGTCGAGAATGTTTTTCGCAATTTTCAGAAAAGCCCGGAGGAAAGGCAGGGTCTGCTGCAACGCCTGGCGGGAGGTTACTGGGGACCCGACCCGACGCAAGACACGGAGGGCGAGCATGTAAGGCCAGGCCACGGATGGACGGACCGTTTGCGGCTGATTTTGATCAGCGCGATTCAGGTGGACAAGGCGGTTCTATTTTCGGCGCTCATTACCGTGGCGGGTTTCGTGCCGCTGTTCACCATGCAGGGAGTGGAGGGGCAGATTTTCGGTCCCATGGCGCGCACTTATGGCTATGCGCTCGCCGGAGCTTTGATTGCAACGTTCACCGTCACGCCCGTGATCGCTTCCATGCTGCTCCCGGAACGTGTGAAGGAAGCGGAAACGTTTGTGGTCCGAGTGTTGCATCGGATCTACACGCCTACGCTGCATTTTTCGTTGCGTAACCGCGTGCTTGTGGTGGGAATCGAGCTTGCATTATCTCTGGGAACATTTTTCCTCATCGCGCCGCGACTCGGCAGTGAATTTCTTCCGCATCTGGAAGAAGGTAATTTTTGGATTCGAGCTTCCATGCCGACCACGCTTTCGCTGGAAGACGGCGAAGCGGCCTCGAGAAAAATGCGGGAAATTCTCCTGCGGCACCCCGAAGTGATCACGGTGGTTTCGCAGCATGGCCGGCCCGATGACGGCAGCGATGCTTCGCCATTCTCGAATGTCGAATTGTTCGCACCGCTCAAGCCTTTTGACCAGTGGCCACGAGGGGTAACCAAGGACAAGCTGACCGACCAAATTCAATCGGAGTGTAATAACGAGTTGCCGGGCGTCGTCTTCAATTTCTCGCAATATATTGAGGACAACATCGAGGAAGGGATCTCCGGCGTCAAAGGTGTCAATTCGGTCAAGATTGTCGGCCCTAACCTGGAAGTCTTGACTCAGCTAGCCAATCAGGTCCGAGACCAGATGAATCAAGTGCGCGGTATTGCCGACCTGGGGATTTTCCCGGTGCTTGGCCAGCCGAACTTGAACATCACGGTGGATCGTGCCAAGGCCGCGCGCTACGGGCTGAACTCTGGCGATGTTAATTCGATCGTTCAAGCGGCAATGGGCGGAGCGGTTGCGACATCGGTTCTGGAGGGCGACCGGCAGTTCGATCTGGTCGTCCGTTATACGCCCGAATATCGCGACAGCATCGAGACAATCCGCAACATCAAAGTGGGTTATCAAACCGCGAGCGGCGGCAATGCCTATATTCCGCTGAGCGAACTGGCCACCATCACTCTGGACACGGGAGCCGCGTGGATTTATCACGAAGGTGTGCAGCGTTTCATCCCGGTCAAGTTCAGCGTTCGAGGCCGCGACCTCGGCGGCACTGTCGAACAAGCCCAACAGCGCATTGCGACGAACGTGAAACTTCCGCCTGGATACCGCCTGATTTGGGCCGGAGAATTCGGAGATCTTCAGGAGGCCAAGAAACGCCTGGAAATTATTGTGCCGGTCAGCCTGGTGCTGATCATCGGGCTGCTCTACACGTTGTTCAATAACTTACGCGACTGCCTTTTGGCGCTCGCGGGCATTCCTGACGCGATTGTTGGCGGCATACTCGCGCTGTATCTCTCCGGACTCAATTTCAGCATCTCTGCCGCCATCGGCTTCGTCTCGCTCTTCGGCGTGTCGGTTATGGACGGCATCCTGATGATTACTTTTTACAACCAGGAAAGGCAACACGGCTTCGCGTCCGAGGAGGCGATGTTCCGCGCTGCCTCCACTCGCATGCGCCCCTTGCTGATGACGGCGCTTTCGGCCTGCATTGGCCTGCTTCCCGCGGCAATTTCCACGGGCATTGGCAGCCAGGTGCAGCGTCCGCTGGCCACCGTGATCGTCGGCGGCATGCTGGTTGGCCCCGTCATGCTGCTCGTGGCCGTGCCCGCGCTGAGGATGATATTTCTGGAGCCACACCATCGCACGCGGTCAGGAGCGTCAAAATGAGGGCCATCGGTCTTATTTTTCTGACGCTGGGATACGCTGCATCGGCGGTCGGTGCAGCTGGCGACGGCCAATCAGTTGCGGCAGCACAACAAACGTCTACCCGGAGTGCCGCGGATACAGTGGGCAATCATCCCCGTGAAGCCGAGCATGCCGCTCAGACTGACGACCGAACGCACATCGGGAAAACTTCAGGTGATCAACAAAACCATCCTAAAGTTTCCGGCAACAAAGCGCCGGCTGCCAACGCGAGCCTGAGCAAACCAAGCCGCCGCAATGAGCTTGCGAACAGGCGCGAACGGTCCGCATCCCAAGATTATAAGAGTTCTGATCGTCCTGCTTCAGACAAATCTGCGGGCGCCGCACAGAACGGATTAGCCCGAAATGAAACCGTCAACCATGCCCCATCAATTCGGGCGCCAAGTGCCGCCCGGCTTGCCGTGCCATCGCTCAGCAATGTGCGTCATCGCGGACCCAACCCTGCAATCATTGGTGGAGTCGGAAATTCAAATTCCAAAAATACCGCGGCGCTCGACGGCACGCATATGAACCGCAGGCACACAGGGAATTGAATCGCATGGTGCTCAATTACAAATCGCGCCTCGTCCACCTCATGGCGGGGTCCCTCCTGTTGTTCGCGACAGGTTGCGCGGTCGGGCCGAACTTTAAGAAGCCTGCTGCTCCGAATGTCACCGGCTACACGCCGGCTCCCATTTCGACTACCAGCAGCACGGCCAACGTCACTGGCGGAGAAGCGCAAAAACTTGTTGACGGGCGTGACATTCCGGGAGAGTGGTGGACGCTGTTTCACTCGCAGCCACTCAACGATTTGATCGAGCGCTCGCTCAAAGCCAATCCCAACCTCGAGGCGGCGCAAGCTGCGTTGATCGTCGCGAGAGAGAACGTTTTGGCGCAACACGGAGCTTACTACCCCAGTGTGACCGGCGGCTTCTCGGCAACGCGGGCGAAATCGTCTAGTAACGTATCGCCAGTAACCAACACAAACGCTCTCAATTACAGCTTCTATACGCCGGAGGTCAGCGTCTCGTTTGTGCCCGACGTTTTTGGCCTGAACCGGCGAACCGTGGAGTCACTGCAAGCTCAGGATCAACAAGCGCGTTTTGCGCTGGCCGCAACGCACATCACTTTAAGCGCGAACGTGGCTGGCGGGGCCATTCAAGAAGCCTCGCTGCGGGCGCAGATAGATGCAACACACGAGCTGATCACCATCAATACCGATGAGCTGGAGATTTTGCGCCACGAGTTTGCGAATGGATATGTGAGCCGGCTCGATGTGGCGGCGCAGGAAGCGCAGCTCGCGCAGGTCGTGGCTGCGCTGCCGCCGCTGCTGAAGCAGTTGGCGCAGCAGCGTGATCTGCTTGCTGTGTTGTCGGGCGGCTTTCTGAACCAGGACTTGCCTGAAAAGTTTGAGCTTTCCAGTTTGCAATTGCCTCAGGAATTGCCCCTGAGCCTACCTTCGCAGCTGGTGGAGCAACGTCCGGACGTGCGTCAAGCCGAGGAGAACTTGCATTCGGCGAGCGCGCAGATTGGAATTGCAATCGCGAATCGGCTACCCAATTTCGCGCTGACTGCCGACGCTGGCAGCATGGCAGTGGTCCTCGGGCATCTATTCGAACCAGGCACGGGTTTCTGGGACCTAGGCGCGAGCGTCGCGCAACCGATCTTTGATGGCGGCACCCTGCTTCACCGCGAGCGCGCCGCGAAAGCTGCTTATACTGAAGCCTCCGAACAATATCGCAGCACGGTTTTAGCTGCATTTCAAAATGTCGCTGACACACTTAACGCGCTGCAACAGGACGCCGATGTTTTGAAGGCTGCGGCTGCCGCCAAAGATGCCGCGGCTGTGACGCTCGATCTGTCAAAGAAGCAGTATGAATCCGGCTATGTGAATTACCTGGCGCTTTTGAGCGCTGAACAAGCATATCAGCAAGCCGTGATCAATCTCGTTCAGGCCCAGGCCAATCGCTACGCCGACACCGCTGCGCTCTTTCAGGCCCTCGGCGGCGGATGGTGGAACCGGCCCGATATTCCCAAGGGTTAGTCACGGAGCGAGAATCGACAGCAGCATGCATTGTTGACGGAGGGTAACTATTGATACAGATAAGGCCGGAACGATTTCGGTCTGTCTGTCGACCAAAGCTTTGTCGTGGATGCCGCGATCGAGTTGATTTGCGCCTCGCTGTGGGAATTGCGGGCGGTGCGTGGCCTGAGGTTGCGCTGCGGTGGCGGGCATGCAAGACTTGCTTCTGGCGCTGCATCTGGTTTGTTGTAAAGCGGGATCGGAGCTCCGACAATGGCTCTTTCACGCGGGGTCTGTTCTCTTTTTCTGGCGTGTGCGTGCGCGGGGTGGGTAAGCGCACAGGACACACCGCCAGCGTCAACCGTCGATTCTCGGCTGCCGTCTCCCTCCGCCGATGTAAGTAAGACCGCTTCTGCGCCGCCTGAGACAGTTCCTCTGATCGTTCCTAAGGGTATGGCCGTTCAGATTGCGCTCAATAGCGAAGTCCGGATTCGCAAGGTGGGTCAGCCGATCAGTGGCCATGTCGTCGAACCCGTGTACGCGTTCGACAAGCTCGTCGTGCCAGTGGGCACCGCCGTCATGGGCCGAGTCACTAAGATCGAAGGCATCTCTAACGGCCAACGGACTCTCAGCGCGTTAGACGCCGAATTCACTCCAGCACACAAGATTGATGTCGAATTCACCGAATTAGTCCTTCCGGATGGCAAGCATCTCCCGATTCACACTCGTGTGACTCCGGGCTCCGGACAGTTAATTCAATTCATCACCGCCGCCGACGCAGACCAGCAGAAAGGTATGAAGGACGCTGCCGCTGAAAAAGCGAAGGAGGCAAAGGCGGAAGCCAAGCGCGAATGGGAATCGGCAATGCAGCAAGTGAAAGAGCCCGGGAAAGTGCGCAAGATCGAGCGGTACGCGATCGCTCAGCTTCCAGTCCATCCGCAATACCTTGACGCGGGCACAGTCTACTTGGCCGAGCTCCAGCAGGCGCTCGATTTCGGCAGTGAGCCACTCACCTCGCAGCTCGCGGCATCACTCAGCTCTCTGCCGCCGGACGGCAGTTTCGTGCGGGCGCGCCTGGTGACACCGCTGAGCTCTGCTACCTCGCAAATCGATGAGCAAGTCGAAGCCATGCTCACGCGCCCTCTCTTCGATGGCAACCGCTTAGTTCTGCCACAGGGAGCGATCCTGAGAGGTTCCGTCGTCCAGGTCGAGCCGGCACGCCACATGAGCCGTAACGGCCAGCTCCGATTCGTATTTCACGACCTCGTTCTACCGAACGGCCTCGACGAGAAGGTGAGCACCGTCCTTGCGGGAGTTCAGGCCGGGAAAACCGATAATCTCAAGCTCGATTCGGAAGGTGGGGCACGAGCCGTTTCCCCCAAATCGCGTTATCTGCAAACGGGAATCGCCCTTGGATTGGCCGCAGTCTCGGCTGCTGGGGATGGCGACGCAGACGTTCTTAATAAGTCAGCGGGCGGGGCCAACGGATTCAAGCTCGTGGGCATTGCAGTGGGAATTGCGGCGCGTTCGAATCCCCTCGGCATCGCCATGGGCGCACTTGGCGCAAGCCGCTCCGTGTACATCCACTTCATCGCGCGCGGCCGCGACGTCGTGTTCCCCGAAAATACCGCGATGCAGATCGGCATCAGCGTTCGACCAATGGCTTCAGCAATGG
>DATNLN010000245.1:0-23930 GCA_035602855.1 Candidatus Acidiferrales bacterium | reverse complement strand
CACCATATCCCAGTAGCTCAATACCATGCGCATGAATGCGTTTTCCTGCGAATTCGGCGGCGCCACGTTCATCACGTCTTCCAGCGACGTCGGCTTGAAATTCCTCACGTACCAATCCCGCGCCTCGCGCAAACGCGGCTCGCGCCTAATGTCGTAGAGCCGCAACATCAGATTCACCTGCTCGTGTGTCACTTGTCCCATCGCATTCTCCTTCGTTGTCGGTCGAAGTTATTCGGACTCAATCGCAGTTACTCGGTCACGGTCAATCCATCACAGCTACTCGATTGAAGGTCTTCGGTTCAAGGTTTTCGTCGGCAGCGAATCGCCCGGCGTTACTCGCCGCTCTGCGGCACTTCGCCCTGCAACGTCACCTGATGCGTGTGGCTCAGCGGAATCTTCGCCTGCTCAAATCCCAATTTAATTCGCCGCCGCAACTCGCGCGCCACATCGTCCTTGCGGTTCAGAATCGTCCGCGCTTGCAGGCGAATCACCGTGCCATCCAAAGAGAGCGCTTCGACCCCCAGCACCCGCGGCCCGTCAATCAAAGCCGCGGACCAATCCGCATCATTGCGAAAATCTCCTGCGATTTTTTCCAGCGTTGCCAGCGCGCGTCCTACCATCTCCGCCGCCGGAACCGTCACGTCCACAAATGCCTGCGACCAATCGCGGCTCAGGTTCGCCACCTGTCCCACCAAACTATTCGGCACCGTCACCATCGCGCCCGCCGGATTGCGCAATACCGTGCGTCGCAAAGTAAGATGTTCTACCCGCCCCGTCTCGCCATTCACCTGAATTAAGTCCCCGACGACGTACTGATCCTCGAACACAATGAAAAATCCATTGATGAAATCTTTCAGCAGGCTCTGCGCGCCAAACGCAATCGCGATACTGGCCACGCCCGCCGTCGCCATCGCGGGAGCAATATCGAAGCCCAATAACTCGAACGCCATCAGCACCGCGATCAACCCGATAATCGCCGAGCCAATGCTGTAGAGCAGGCCGGCCATCGTGCGCGTCTGCTGCTCGCGCATCTGGCCCGCGCGCGATTGCGATTTGGCCAGCTGCACCAGCCGCGCCGTCACCGCTTTCAGCGCGCGCGTCAGCAGCATCGCAAACAGCAGGATGACCAGCAGCCGCAAGCCGATCTTCCCTGCAATTTCCATCCACCGTGAGAACGAATCAGTCATAAGATAGAGGGAGCGGGATTATACCATCCGGCAAGCTGCCCCATGCGGCGCGGCCAGAGGAAATCCCAAAGCACATTCGCGAACGGGAGCACGCATTATGGACCCGAAAAAGCGTAATTTCATCACCCAACTATTTTCCTGGGCGCTCGCTGCCCCACTTGCGCTGCTGGCCGCGCGCGCCTTCGCGCAAAATCCCAGCCCCAAGCTGCCTGCGGGCAATACGCCGGTCTATGACGGCCGCAACGATCCGTTCGGTGACAATGGCGCCAAGCCCGATCCCAAACTGATTCTGAAACAAAATAAGGAGCAAATCCATGACGACGTCGAAAAGCTCTACGCTCTCGCCAGCGAGTTGAAAGACGAAGTCGAGAAAACCGATTCCGCCAACGTGCTCTCACTGACGATCGTTGGAAAGTCCGAACAAGTAGAAAAGTTGGCCAAACAGATCAAAAACCTCGCCCGAGGCTAATGTAGCCTTCCTGGCGGCGCACTTCAGTGCGCCATCTGCGCCGCCGCGGCCGCCGCACCCGAACCGGCGCGCGGATAATTCACGCGAACCGAAACAATCTCAAACGGATGAACCGGCACCCTAACTTTGCCGTCGCGAGAAATCTCGAGCGGTGCGCCTTCCGCCTGCTCCATCAAATTTGTCAACGTGGCTGACGCGGCCCCTGCCGGAACGGCTAACTGCACCTCGCCATTTTTCCCCGCCCATTCATAAAACCGGAAAAGCAGCGCGTCGCCGTCCTCCGCCTTCTTCACCGCCGTCAAAACCACGTTGTCCTGCTCCACACGCGCAAAAGAAAGCTCAGCTCCCCACGCTCCCAGATGCGGGCTCACCGGCAATGCTCTCAAATGCGCATTGAATTCGTAGCCGCGCCGCACCGTCAGCGCCTGCTTCCAATCGCCCGCATGCGGATAAAGCGCGTACGCAAAATGTTGCTGCCCGCGATCCGAGTCCGCATCGGGCCACGTCGGCGAACGCAGCAGCGAAATTCGCAGCACGTTGCCCTTCGCGTCATAGCCATACTTCGAATCATTAATCAGGCTGAATCCGTGCGCGGCGTCTCCCAAATCAGCCCAACGCAGCGCCGGCACTTCGAATTTCGCCGCTTCCCACGAATTGTTCCGCGTCGTCGGCCGCTCGATTGAGCCGTACGGTATCTCGTAGGTCGCATGCTCGCTCGATGCCGCCAGCGGAAATGCGGCCTTCAGCAGCACGTGCGTCTCGTGCCAGTCAAAATCATTTACCACGTCCACGCGATCCAGCCCCGCGTACAGCGTGATGTCCTGCACGAATTTCGAATGTTGCCACGTCCGCGTCACGCGAAGCGTCGTGCGCAACGGGCCGCGCTCGACCAGCTGCACCGAATCCACCATGTCCAGGCGCGTGAACGACTTCTCGAAGTCCGCGTCAATATTCCACGCGTCGTAATCCTTCGGCTTGTCTTCAAAAGCGATCAGCTCGTTGCCGCACCCGCCGGTCGCAATCGTTTCGAATTGCGCGCGCTTATCATACAGGCTCGTAATGCAGCCGTTCTTTGGATCCACCACCACGCGCAGCATGGAATTTTCCAGCGTAAAATCGTGCGCCGATAAATCTCCCGGACCATCGCGCCGCCCCGGCACCACCCGCAACAGCGCATAGCCCAGCGCCGGAACCGCACGCGGCTCAACCAGCAGGTGCACTGTGTTCGTCGCCGCGTCCGAGGAAATCACCTGCACCGGCAGCCAATGATGTTCCCCATCCAGCACGGAAACGCCATCCTTCACGCTCTGGGGCATCTGGACCGAAAATTCCACAAGGTCCTGCCGCTCCCACGCCAGCGGATTGAAAACGAGCACGGGCCTCGAGCGCACGGGCGAGAGCGTGTCGACTCGCGCAGCAATCTGCGCCAGCGCAGCCGACGAAGCTTCTCCAGTTGTAAACCGCACCATGTCGTAATCCCGCTGCGCCTCCTGATAAATCACCCCAATCCCCGACCCCGCCGCCAGATCGTGGAATTGGTTAAACAAAACTTTCTTCCACGCTTCGTTTAAAGCCTCAGCGGGATAAGCCAAGCCGAAAAGCCACGCCAGCGACGAATATTTCTCCGCGTCCAGCATCCACTCCTCGCTTTCGCGCATATTCCGCTTGTGCGCCGCCTGTGAAGTGAAAACTCCGCGGTGATATTCGAAATACAATTCGTCGTTCCATGTCGGCAAGCTCACCATGCCGCTCGCCGGCGCCGGCAACTGCGCTGAGCCACCCGCAATCGTCTTGTAATTCCACACCGGCGAGTGCGCCGTATCCAGCTTCCCCTCCACGTCCGAAAAAAATCCCTGCGCGTTCCCAAAAAATGTCTTGGGATATACCATCTTCGGATCGGTCCAGCGCACTCCCGCGTCCAGCATCGCGCGCGTCGGCCCGCCGCCGTGATCGCCCACGCCAAATAAATGCATCATCTCCGGCAGGCCCGGATCGAGCTGCCGCGCTCGCGCCACGTCCTCGGCCAGCGGCTCCGGCTCGATCCCCCGCGCGTAATCGTGCGGAAAATACGACAGCACCTTGCTGCCGTCCGGCGATTGCCACCAGAAAAGCTTGAAAGGCAGCGGATTGGTATCGTTCCACGCCATTTTCTGCGTCACAAAATAATCCACGCCCGATTTTTTGTAGATTTGCGGCAGCTGCCAGTTGTAGCCAAAGGAATCCGGATTCCAACCGATGCGCACGTCCGCGCCAAATTTCTCGCGGAAGTATCTTTTGCCGATCAGCAGCTGGCGCACCAGCGATTCGCCGCCCGGCATATTCAAATCCGGTTCCACCCACATCCCACCCACCAGTTCCCAGCGCCCCTGCTTCACGCGGTCCTGAATCTCCTGGCAGATCGCTGGATACTTCTGGCACATCCATTCGCTGTAAGCCGCGGCGGATTGCGTAAAAGTGTATTTCGGATATTCATTCATCAGCTGCAGTGCGGTCGAAAAAGTATTGTGCACGACTTGCACCGTTTCGGTCCAAGGCCACAGCCACGCCGCGTCAATATGCGAATTTCCCGTCAGCCGAATCGAGGTCTGCTGCAAGTCGCCCCTAATCTTTTCCAGTTCGCCCTCCGCGCGCACGAGCGACGCATCGAAAGCCTGCTGCTGCGCCTGCTGTAGCGCCTGCAAATCCACCGCAGCACTCGCAGCTTCGATGGCGGCACGCACCGCCACAATCGAAGGCCCCAGCGCAGGCAACAGAGCATTGGCCGAAAGTATTTCCTGCAGCAAATCGTTAGGATTCGGCCGCGCCGCACTAAATTCGATTGCCACATCCGCCCGCGCGAAAGTTTTCTGGTCCACGGTGCGCAGCAATTTCACCGCCACCAGCACGCGCTCGCCCGGCTGCGCGTGATCGAACAGCACAATCGGTTCCAGATCATCGCCCATCGCCACGCGCCGCCCATTGAAATAAATAATTTGGGGCATCGGTCCATTCGCATAAGCCTCGAACTGAAACCAAACCCGCGCCCCGCTCAAAGCGTAACCATTCAGCGTCTTGGGCACCTCAATCCACCGCCGGTACCAAACCGCCTCCGTCGGGGCGCGGGAATTTTCAGTAACCGTTTGCCAGGCCGAATCATCCGTCTCCGTCGCTTCGCCGTGCGCCACGTCACCCACATGAAATTTCCAATCGCCCGCAGGAATCGCATTCAGCGAACTCAATTGCGCAATCGTGCGATGCGCCCCAGCAGAAAGCGCGCTCGAAGGATCCCGGTTCTGTGCCTGCGCGGGAGCGGCGCAAAACAATATCGCGCAGCCCAACATCAGCCGCGCAACGCCCCATCGCAAACCATTCCGCGCAGCACACAACCTACCAGGGCAAGCAGTCACAAGCGGTCTCCTTCCTCCAAGCAGCGTGCGGCCCAATCAAAGGTCGGCGCAGCGCGCCTCATCCCAAGCTCGATTCCAAGACACTTCCGCGCGGATTATAAAGCAACCAGCGCCCCAGCAACCGGCAAGTTCCAGCCAACGATGCATTCCGTACGCAACGAACCCGGACAAAAAATCCCCGCCCTGGTGTATGATTTCTGGTTTCAGGATCGCGCGCCAAGCCGCGTGCAGCCTCGGCAATCTTTCTTGCCCTCTTCACCCTGGGCCTTTCCTGCAACTGAAACCGCAACCGCAATTCAACCGTCCGTTTTCGGAGGAGGAAGTTTCATGATCGTGGGCGTCCCGCGAGAAAGTTATCCCGGTGAACGGCGCGTAGCCCTGGTCCCCGCCGTGATCCCCACCCTTGCGAAAGGCGGCCTCGAAGTAATCGTCGAAGCCGGCGCTGGAATGGAAGCAGGCTATCCCGACGCCACCTACACAGCCAAAGGCGCAAAAATCATCCCCGACCGCGCCGAAGTTTTTCGCAACGCCGATATCATCGCGCAGGTTCTGTGCTACGGCTCGAACGACAAGACCGGCGACGCCGACCTCCCGCTGCTCCGCAAGGATCAAGCGCTCGTAGGATTTCTTCGTCCACTGGGCGGCCTGGACACAATTCAGCAAATCGCCCGGCGCAACGTCAGCGCGTTTTCCGTCGAGCTGATGCCACGCACTACCCGCGCACAAAGCATGGACGTGCTTTCCTCCATGGCCACCATCTGCGGCTACAAAGCTCTCGTCATCGCCGCGGACACTCTGCCCAGAATTTTCCCCATGCTCACCACCGCCGCCGGCACCATCACACCAGCCCGCGTTTTCGTAATCGGCGCAGGCGTTGCCGGCTTGCAAGCCGTCGCCACCGCGCGCCGTCTCGGCGCAGTAGCCTCGGCTTACGACATGCGTCCCGCCGCCAAAGAACAAGTGCAAAGCCTCGGCGGCCGATTCGTCGAATTGCCCATCGAAGCCAAGGATGCAGAAGACGCGCGCGGCTACGCGCGCGCCCAAGGCGAAGAATTCTACGGCCGCCAGCGCGAACTCCTCGGCAAAGTAGTCGCGGAAAGCGATGTCGTCATCACCGCCGCCGTAGTCCCCGGAACAAAATCGCCGCTACTCGTCACAGCTGACATGGTCAAAGGTATGTCGCCCGGCTCCGTGATCGTGGACCTCGCCTCCGAGCGCGGCGGAAATTGCGAGCTCACTCAGCCCGGGGAAAAAATCGTCGCGCACGGCGTTACCATCATCGGATGGTACAATCTCGCCAGCACGGTTCCCTACCATGCCAGTCAGATGTATGCGCGCAACGTTTCCGCGTTTCTTCTCCACATCGTAAAAGAGGGCAAGCTTCGCCTCGATCCCGCCGATGAAATCATTAAAGACACGCTGCTTACCACGGGCGGTGAAATCGTCAATCAGCGCCTGCGCGAATTTTACAAACTGCCGCCTTTGGTCACCGCCTCTCAGGAGAACAAATAATCATGAAGATGGATTTACTCACCAGCCTTTACGTTTTCATGCTCGCCGCTTTCATAGGCTTCGAAGTCATTCGCCAGATTTCTCCGCTGCTGCACACCCCGCTCATGTCCCTCACCAACGCCCTCGACGCCATCGCCGTCGTCGGTGCCATCATACTCACCGGCGAACATCGCAGCACTCTGTCCACCATCCTCGGCGCGCTCGCCATCGTCGCCGCCACCAGCAACGTCGTCGGCGGCTTCCTCATCACCGATCGCATGCTCAAAATGTTCAAAACCAGCGGGCCCAAAAAATAATGACCGCCTGGCTCGGAACAGACACCTTCATCGAAATCATCTATTTGGTCGCCACGGCGCTCTTCATTATGGCTCTGGTGTGGATGCGCACGCCCGCCACCGCTCGCCGCGGCGTACGCGCCGGCGAAATCGGCATGTTGCTCGCCATCGGCGGCACTCTGCTCAATCACAACATCATTGAATACAAATGGATTGCCATCGCTCTGGTCCTCGGCTCCCTCATTGGCGTGCCACTCGGCATGGTGCACATGACCGCCGTACCGCAGCGCACCGCGCTCAGCCACGCGTTTGGCGCCTTCTGCGTCACGCTTGTCGGCACCGCCGAATTTTATCTGCGCGCGCCCAACGTGCCGCCCTTCATGATGTCCGTGCTTGCAATGGAAGTGATTCTCGGTGCGCTAACTTTCACTGGCAGCCTCATGGCCGCAGGAAAACTCCAGGAAATTCTGCCGCAGCGCCCCATCACATATAAAGGTCAGAACCTCGTTAACCTCTCGCTGCTGGCAATCGCCATCGCCATCGCCGCATACCTCGTCCACGATCCCAGCCGCGTTCACCTCTTCCCGCTGATGCTCATCATTCCTGTCTTCTTCGGCGTCCTAATGATCATCCCCATCGGTGGCGCCGATATGCCGACCGTAATCTCCCTGCTCAATTCCTACGCCGGACTTTCCGCCGCAGCCATGGGTTTCGTGCTCGATAGCAAACTGCTCATCATCGCTGGCGCTCTAGACGGCGCCTCCGGCTTTATCCTCTCCGTGAATATGTCTAAAGCCATGAATCGCTCTTTCAGCAACGTGCTGTTCGGCGCGTTTGGACAGGAGCAAGTCGCCAGCACCACTGCGCAACAAGCGCGCCCTGTGCGCAGCGCCTCTGCCGAAGAGGCCGCCGCCATCCTCGGCGCCGCCAATAAAGTGATTGTCGTTCCCGGCTACGGCATGGCTGTCGCGCAAGCCCAGCACAAAGTCCGCGAACTTTACGACGCGCTCAGCAAGCGCGGCGTGGACGTGAAGTTCGCCATTCATCCCGTCGCCGGCCGCATGCCGGGACACATGAACGTCCTTCTAGCCGAAGCGGACATTCCCTACGACAAACTTCTGGACATGGATGAAGTAAACGACGAATTCCCGCAAGCCGACGTGGCTCTGGTGATCGGCGCAAATGACGTAACCAACCCCGCCGCACGTAATGATCATTCCAGTCCGATCTACGGCATGCCCATTCTCGACGTGGACAAAGCCCGCACTGTAATGGTCATCAAACGCAGCATGAGTCCAGGCTTCGCCGGCATCGATAATCCCCTCTACTACCTCGACAAAACCCTAATGCTCTTCGGCGACGCCAAGTCCTTCGTAGGCGCCATAGTCCGCGAACTCGGCGGCAGCCACAACTAACCTCAGAACCGCGTGAGCATCTCGCCGGCCCTTTGCATTTGTCGAATCACGAACCAGTCTGAATTTTCCATTTTCTATTTTCGCCTTTGCCTTTCCATTGCGAGCCCACAACCGAACGTAATACAATCATTGCACTCAATCTAATTTCCGATTGCGCCCGTAGCTCAGATGGATAGAGCGTGTGCCTCCGAAGCACAAGGTCGCGTGTTCGAATCACGCCGGGCGCACCAAAACCCAACAGAAACGATGGTTTCTAGAAATTGCGGTTCGTTTATCGCCCAACTCTGCCGAAATGCCACACCTCTGGGCCGAGCGACGTATTGATCGTCCCGTGCGCGCCCTGTGTGGGTCAGTCATCACTCTTCAACACTTCACGCAGACCTACCCAGCTCATCACCACCATGCCAGCGCAATAGACGAAGAGCAACAGAAGGCCCAGCGACAACCATACGAGTAACGTACCGAATGGCTCCGCATGGTCGTGAAGCGAATGCCCTTTCGAAAAAGGAACGACTGACGCACAGCTGAGGAAAAGTAGCGCCACGGAATACATCGAGCGCTTCAGCCGGAGGCGCTGGTGATCTCGTGTGTGACGCTTTACGTCTGCGACCGCCGCTGCATCTGGATGTTCGTCTGGTTCCTTAGAAGTCATAACCCCACCTTTCAGTCACACGTAGTGGTTGATGCCGAAGAGATTACCTCACCATATCTCCGGTAACGCCTCGTTTGCATCATTGAAAGTCACGCCATTGCCATGAACATCGCCCAACAGCATGTGCCATTCTTGATCCAGGCAACGGAATTTTGCGCTCCCTGCTGCCGCACGCGGGCCGAGAACTGCCGCCCCACAATTGGCGACGCAGCGCCGTTTGCACGAGGCGGCTCGATCCCAGGACAGATAAGCTGGGCTTTCATCGACAGCATTCTGTGGTACATAAGTGTGACGATTATTTTAGCGACTGTGGAGCGGGGACGTGTTCACTGCAGAAGAGTTGCGACAAGCAAAAATCTTTGCCTGTCTTGATGAAGCCGAATGCGCTCGACTGACGCAAACTGTCGCCGACGTGCGACTCAAACCAGGAGAATGGCTCATTCGAGAGGGAGCGCCCCCCTCGTTCTATGCGGTGTTGGAAGGCCGACTGCGGATCGTTCTCGATGTTCACGGAAAGCAGACCGAGTTTGCGGAGCACGAATTCAAAGAGGGCGATTTCTTCGGTGAAGTGCCTCTTCTGATCGGCACTCCCTTCTTCGGCTCATTGCGAGCGCAAACCTCGTGCCGCGTCGCGCGCCTGGATAAGCTGCAGTTTCATCGCTTGATTCGGGACTCCAAAGAGGCCCGCGCCATTATCCTGGAGACGGTGGGCGAACGGCTCTTGCTGATCCAGCAACGTTCGCTTTCTTTACCAACATCGCGGGTGTTCATCTTCGGCCGTAACAGGGATGCCGACTGCCACAACATCCGCACCTTTCTTTCCGCGAACCGTATTCCCTACGAGTGGATCGATCGTGATCGCCATCCGGAGCGGGTGCCTACCGGCGTCTCCGACGACCCTGATTGCCCGGCCGTAAGTGTTGACGGACAACTTTTTGTTGCGCCGCCGACCACGAGGGAAATTGCCGAAGCCCTGCAACTCCAGACCAAGCCCCGTCGCGACAGCTATGACGTGGTGGTGGTGGGGGCCGGACCAGCGGGTATGGCCCGCCGGCGTTTATGGGAGTTCTGAAGGGCTAAGCGTGCTGATTGTTGAGCGCTGTGCAGCAGGCGGACAAGCCGGTACATCATCGCGTATCGAAAATTATCTGGGCTTCCCTGAAGGGATTTCAGGGGAAGACCTAACCGGGCGTGGATTCAAGCAGGCGACTCGTTTCGGCGCCGAAGTTGCGCTGACGCGGTCGGTTGAAAAGCTTACTCCCGCGAGTGAAGGCTATGTCTGCGAGTTTGACGGAGGCCAGTCGGTGTCAGCCCGAGCCGTGGTGTTAGCCACAGGCGTGGACTGGCGTCGGCTGCAGGCAAGGGTGAAGACCGCCTGCTGGGGCGCGGCATATTTTACGGAGCGGCACGTCAGGAGGCGACCAATGTAATCGGCAAAAAGGTCTTCATGGTAGGAGGCGGAAATTCAGCAGGACAAGCTGCCATATTTTTGTCGAGCTATGCGGCTGAAGTAAAGGTATTGGTACGGGGCGAAGGGCTGAAACTCAGCATGTCGCAATACCTGATTGATCAGATCGCATCGAAGGCTAACATCGAGGTTTTTCCCTTTACGCAGGTTGTTTCGGCGGACGGTGAAAATCACCTGGAACGAATTGAGGCTCGTGTTCAAGCGCCTCATGAGATGGAGAAGATACTGAGCTATGAAGCTGATGCCTTGTTTGTGATGATCGGCGCTGATGCCAGCACTTCATGGCTACCAGGCGAATTGGAGCGGGATCCACGCGGCTATATCTGCACCGGGCGCGACCTCACCACCTGGAAACTCGATCGCCACCCATTTCCGTTGGAGACCAGCCTCCCGGGTGTGTTCTCGGCCGGTGATGTGCGCCATAACTCCATCAAACGAGTATCGAGTGGAGTGGGCGAAGGCAGCATGGCCATCGCTTTTATCCATCAATACCTGGTCCTATAGAAGGAAGTTCGGTCTGAGAAGTTCTAATTTCATCGTGCCGTCCCGACCGAGATATGCCCTGATTACCGCGGTAATCGTACCTGTGGAAATTTTTCAAGTTTCCGGTGACACGGCTGGTCGGGACTTGAGAATGTTTTCTGTTACCATCCCTTTCCAGTGCAATTGAATGCAAGAGAAAAAACCTGATTACGGATTGGACGCTCCGGGCCTGGTCCGCGGATTTCTCTTTGGCGGCCCCGCGCTGTTTGCGTTGGGGTATTTCTCGCTCGAATGGGCTACGCCACGAAATATTGGACCTTTGATCGGCATCAGTTATTCGATGTTTTATTGCGGCATTGTTCTGTTTATCGAATCTCTCCTGCTAATGGGCAGCAGCTATTACGGGAAATTTCGCGCGCGCGACCGGTTCCTCGACGGTCTGCACCTTCGCGGGGATGAAACGGTGCTCGATGTTGGTTGCGGCCATGGCCTACTGCTGATCGCCGCCGCGAAAAGACTTCCGCGCGGTCGCAGCATCGGGATCGATCTCTGGTCTCAGGTGGATCAGGGAAACAACTCCCGCGAAGCAACACTGCAAAATGCGACGCTTGAAGGAGTTGCCGAACGCGTGGAAGTGCGAGATGGCGACATGCGAAAGTTGCCCTATGCCGACGCCTCCGTGGATGTTGTTGTGGCCAATCTTGCAATCCACAACATTTCCAGTCGCGAGGGACGCCGCGAAGCCATCTCGGAAATTGTGCGTGTCCTGAAATTCGGTGGACAAGTTGCGCTGATGGATTTCAAGTACGTGGGCCAATATTGCGAAGACTTAAGGAAGAACGGTATGGTCGATGCCAGCCCTTCCGGACCTATCTTTTGGATTTTCCCTCCGGTTCGAGTTGCCCGCGGCCACAAATCCTGACCGTTCGATTCGAGACGATACTGCCCGCATGCCTGGTTATCGGGAGTCAGCGTTCTTGAACCCCGCTGATCTCGCTGGGGCTCCAGTGGGAAATAGGTTGATAATGGCCGGCGCAGGTCACCACACGAGCTCGGATCGGTCATACCAGAAAGCCTGTATTGTGGACACCAACCGTCAGTGTTACTTCTCGATAGCGGCTTGCGGCGCTGATGACGACCGCGCGCGATACTGAGGAGAATATATGATTAGGCTAAAATATCTTGCGCTCGTTGCTGTTGCTGGGATTTGCTTCGCAGCCACCGCTCCCAAAGCAGGGGCGCAGGTCAGCGTCGGCGTCAGCGTCGGACCTGCCCCTGACTGCCCCTATGGTTACTATGACGCTCCTCCTTATGGCTGTGCTCCCTACGGCTACTACGGGCCGGAATGGTTTACGGGTGGCGTTTTCATTGGCGCTGGCCCATGGTTTCATGGTCCTGATAACTTCCATGGTCACGTAAACAATCATTTTCATCCCGAACATGGATATAAAGGCCCCGCGCCACACCCAGGAGATAAGCCCTCAAGGCCCGTCGACAAAGTTGCCCACTTCAAAGGAAATGAAGTGCGTGACGGGCGCGGCCACGTAGGTGGCGAGGAGAAGCGCTAAAAACAGTTGATGCTCGGGTTGCCGGACCGCTGACTCGCTGGTCAACTTCTCAGTCCGGCGGCGATCGTTGCAAGCGCAAGTCGAACTTACGCGTCCGCGCCATAAGTGCATCAACGGAAAAGTGCGCGTGGGGTCTTCAAAGAGGCCACAGGTTCCACCGCAGCGCCTTGTGCAACCTCCTCTGCTCGCTCCCCTTTTGAAGGCCTCGGGCTGGCTGGTAGGCTCAATCCGGCGAAATCCATCCGAAGCAGCGCAGACCCGAAACCGGCGAGAAAGGTTCTAAAATCGTCCTCTGGGCGCGTCATATCACCGGTACCCGTTCCCCGCTGGAACTTTGTTCCGCGAGGGTGTAAATTCCTCTTGCGCAGCAAGCCGACGGCGCTCGTCAAGTGGCATAACAACGAACATGCACCTAGCAACTAAGTTAGCCGAACCAGATTTGCACGAAGCGCCAAAAGACGCTCGCGCAAAAACACAAAACTCTGCGAAGAGCCTGTCTGCCCCATTCAGGATCGCACTTCGCTTGATCTCAGTCCCCGTGGCTCTGGCAAGCATCGTGGCCGTGGCGCTGGTCGGCGTGCCGTCTCTCGGCTTCTATGGCGCAGCCGCGCTTCTGGACAAAATTCGCCCCCTGCACGACGCCTATCAATTTCTCTCCCGCACGTACGACCGACTCCTCGACCGCATCAGCCAAGAAGTTTTGCGCGACCCGCGAGATACTCCCGCGTTGCGTCTCATGGTGTCCGTCACGCTCACCGCCGTGCCCATATTCGCTGTCCAACTCGTTTTGGGTAAGCCTAGGCTCTGGCTCGGCGTCGCTTTCTATCTTTCGCTCTACGGTGTCAAGTTTCAGCGCTTCGTCCGGATGTTCAGCGCCAAACACCTGGAAGCCCACCGCCGCCAAGGCTACTTCTCGGACAAATACCACAAGGTCTTCGGTCGTTACGTCGAGTTCTTCCTCGGCTTCCTTTATGGCAACGTTCCAGAACTCGATCGCACCGTTCATGTCCGCCTCCACCACAAAGAAAATAGCGGACCCGAGGACACGACCTCCACCATTGCTTACGATCGCACCAGCAAAATAGATTTTCTTTGGTATCTTTCGCACAACATTTGGACGGTTCTGGGCCTTATTCCCTACGCCTACTTTAAAGCCAGGGGCGAAGACGAGAACCGCCGCCGTATGTTATGGGGAATCACCCTCTACTCCGCTTACTTCGCAGCGGCTTTTATTTACGACTGGAGGATCGGCATCGTCTACGTGCTGGTTCCGCTCCTCGCCATGAACTTCATCATGGCCATGACCGCCTGGGTCCAGCACGCCTTCTACGACGAAGAGCGCCCCGAAGACTATTTCGCGAACACTGTCACGGTATATGACGAGGTGAACTTCATGAACGAGGGTTACCACCTCTGTCATCATCACCGCAGCGGTCTGCACTGGACCGAAATGCCGGCCCACCTGGAGCGCATCAGCGGCAAAATGAGAGAATCCGGCTCAGTGGTCTTCCGCGATTTGGATTTTATGGAGCTGTTTCTCGAGTTGACTGTCCTGCGCAGAATGAACGTCCTCGCAGAGAAGCTCGTCCCTTGGGAACCCATGAATCAGGAACAAAGGCTGGCTCTGCTGGAAAAAAGAACCAAGCCCGTAAGAACCATTTCCGCCTGAAACCTGAGCTTTGTGACAAGCGACGAGCGTAGCCCTGTGCCGCAATCTCCGCAGCAAACCTACAAAGGCTTCTTGCCCACCCCGCAAATCCATCCTTTCGCGCGTTCTTCAGAAATCCGAATATCCTCGAAACCCGCCGCCGCAAATAATTCCCGCTGTTCTGCAGCGCTCAGGTTCGCAGATCGCACCAGCTTCATCGCCGGCCCGTGCAGCCAATCCTTCGCTCCCTTCCGATAGCTCTCCGCAATCACGATCAGCGTCCCGCGCGGTTTCAGTACGCCCAGAACTTCCCGCATATCGGTCACCAGGTCGGGCCAGTAATATTGCGTCTCTACCGCGGTCACAAGATCGAATGTGTCCGCGGCAAATGGTAGTCGCGACACCGAAGCTCGCGCGATTTCCACCCGCTCGGCCTGAATCAACTGCGCATTCTTCGCGCTCGACGCAGCCACGCTGCCCGCGGCGTAATCCACGCCATAAACCGTGCCTTTCGCGGCCAGCGCGGCCAGTTTCTCGATCGTTCGCACGCCCCCGCACCCCACATCCAGAATCGTGAAGCCCTCGCCGATCGCGACGTGTTTCAGCCCCCAGTCAGTAACCCCCGAATGGGACATGTTCATTATCCACAGAAAAAGCCTGCCCACCCATTTCGTGGGCTTGCGCACTTGATTCACCAGGTAGACCGCTAATCCAGCTACGCAGATGTAATACAGGGTTTGTTCAATCGCGTGTCTGGATAGCGATGACAAGGGCCGCCTCCCAAATCGCAGCCTCGCAGAATTTAAATGTTACTTCTACCGGAAAGGCGTCAAAATAGCGGCTCGATATTCAGTTCTTATAAACCGAATTGCAGCTAAAATAGCAGCGCGCGGCGCGGCGCCATCCGCAATCCTTTACTACGTGTAACCGCCGCCGTGCCGCAGCCGTCCCTTGACTGGACTTCCGGGAGCCTTCGAAATGAAGAAATTGCTTTTGCTCGCGCTGGCCACATCGTTTGCCACTATAGCCGTCGCGCAGGACGCACCCCAAAAGGTAGAAGTCGCCGCGGATTATTCCTACTTCCGCGTTCCGCAAGGCGGCTTCGTCCCGGACGCCTCATTGAACGGCGGCGGCGTGTCCATCGCCTATTACTTCTTCAAGCACGTCGGCCTCAAAGCCGAATTTCAGGATTACGGCACCTACGCGCAGAACATTACCGTGCCCGCCAGCACTCAGGGCTGCAACAGCCTCTCGGATTGCCAGCTGTCCGTCAGCGGCACCGTGTTCACCTACACCATCGGTCCAGTCATCCGTTTTCGCGTGAAGCGCTTCGAACCCTTCGCGGAAATTATGATCGGAGGAGCTCACAACAATATTTTCCGCAACATCTATAACGCCTGCACCGCCCAGGGAGAATGCATCAACCTCAGTAAGCTGCCCAATAACACGGCGTTCGATTTCGTCATCGGCGGCGGCCTCGACCTGCCCTTCCGCGAACATATTTCCTTCCGCCTGGCCCAGATTGATTATGTTCGCACCGGCTTCGGCAATAGCCTCGTCATCGGCAAAAGCACCCAGGACAATCTCCGCGCTCAGGCCGGAATCGTCGTCAGGTTCTAACCGCACGCACCCTCTGTACTCGCTGTAGGTCGTGCCTTAAGGGTTTGA
This sequence comes from Candidatus Acidiferrales bacterium, assembly GCA_035602855.1. GTDB lineage: Bacteria > Acidobacteriota > Terriglobia > Acidiferrales > UBA7541 > Palsa-295. The sequence continues at coordinate 8,199 of DATNLN010000245.1, read as the reverse complement.
CTTTGTAGCGGCCTCGTGTTTTCTAGGCGGGCGCATCGGAATTTGCCTTTGACCTCGGATTGTGTCGTCGCGGTTGGCTGTGAATTCGCGAATCCCCCGCAAGGCGCGATCGGGGGGCAGCGGCGCACGTACTTCAGGCGGTTTTCGCCCGTAGCCGCGCCTGCAAAATCAGATCCGCCATCACATCGCGATACGGTCGAAAGTATCGTCCACGACCGTAATCGTCGGCACGATCAAAGTCTCCGCCGGCACTATTTTCGGATCGAACCGCGCAAAACCCGATTCATGCAATCCGCTGCTGCCCCGCCCGGCGCCGGACGGCTCAGATGCTGAAACGCTCGCGCGCCGCGCATTGTACACCGTAAGCTCGCGCCCCGCGCCAGCTCGGCGACTCAACCGAATAATCTTCCACTCCCGGCGTCTCCTGGCTGCTCGTCGCGATTCGGTTCGCCGCCCGCTTCATGAATTCCGGAAAGTCGTCCATCTCCGTCACCTCTGCAGAAGCGAGTGGGTCATTCTCCCACACGCTTCCGCCATGTCTTTCTGACGTGAGGTATGTTACACAAAAACGAGGCGGCAAAAGGCGGCATTAAGGGAAATTCATCCGGTCTTGTCCGCAATTCTCAGCGGCATGAGTGACGACCGGATCTTGCAGAGGCTGAGGTCTTCGGTTCGAGAAAGCCAAAACGAAGTCTTCAACGGTTCGAACCATGATGGTGCGCAGCGGATGGAATTTCGAGTCACTCTGCGCGAGGACAGCGTTACTCAAGGAGTTGTGCCGTTCCAGGCCAGGGTCGTGGGTTCGATCCCCACCGCCCCTACCAAAGTTTCCTGTTTTCAATCTCTTATCTCGTTAAGGACCCTTCAACCGGAACAAAGGCTTTGACCAAGATCAAGTTTCGGGTCAGCGAAGCCTTGTGATTTCAATGATTGGCGCAGTCTGAAAGACGCAAAGTTGAACGGGAATCCCCACCGCCTCCGCGAGTACCGCGTGGATTGAAACTCAGGACCGGACTTGGAGTGAATTTGGTCCGTCACCGCGAGGTGCCGACTGATGTGTTTTTCGACGAGCCGCAAAGTCGCGCCAAGAGTCGATATTGGTTTCGCACTACCTCGTCTCTGGATAACTTCCGGCTTGCCGACCATTCTGGAGTTGGCATCGTCAATCGCCACGAGGGCGTTTCTGGGTACGAATCTGGTGGGGCTTCCCACAAGCGGACTTCTGGCCCGCATAGTTTCCGAATGGCTCGTCATCCGACCGGAATCGGTTGCAAGGTCACTGGGACTTGCACCTTCCCAAGACGCGGACTCTTGGCTCGCGGTCGTTTTCAGGCTGTTGCCATTCATGTTGCAGTGGTGGGCTACCGATACCTTATCCACGAGTTGTCAGCCTTGATGCGCCCTCGGCAGACGTAACTAACGCGAGTCGGATCACAAGAGCCTCATGATTCCGGGCTCTCACGTGATCAGAGCCAACGGCGTGTCGGCTGTGCAGTCGCGCACCTGGCTCGCTCCAAGTCTCGCGGCTGTCGGCGCGACTTACCCCGAGCGAATGCGAAGCGCACCCACTGATACGCCAACATCATCAAATCCAACTCCGCCTCCGCCAACAACCCGGTCCCTTTTCGCATCTGGCCATCCATTACGGGATGGACACTCGCTTCCACTGCACAGCTGTTCTGGCTCGCCTTCCGCGCTAGTATTCAATTTCATGACACTAAGAATCGTCGCCGTAGCGGCTCTTATGCTTTGCGTCGGGCGCGCCTCTGCCCAAAGCGCGATCCTGATCGGAATCCACATAAATGCCTGGGATGATGCCAACGGAGCGTCGCACGATCCCAGCTATCGTACGTTTCTTGTTACCTTCCACGACGGAAAGGCCCAGCTCGCCGCCGATATACCTGACCTCATCATTCCGCGAAGAGATGGTTTTTGGCGCGTTGGCAGCGTCCACAAGGGGCCGCCTCGCGATGGCGGCTACCAGGAATTCATATACGCGGTCCCTGTTCAAGCCGTACCTCACGCCATCGGCGAATACCATCCCGGCGATCCGAACTCCACCTGTTCTCAAACCGATCAAGCCACCATCGAGTTCATCAATCCCGATTGGATGTCGGTTTCTTATATGCACGAGCCGCCCTGCGCGCTCGAAATCGAGCTGCACCACAGAACCTTCAAGTTCGATGAGCCTGAAAAACCGTTGGATTTATCCGCGGCGCTGGGGCCGGCCGCGCTGGACGCCGAGAAGAAAGCCGATGCCCTCGCAAAAGCCGCCGCCGACCTCGGCGACTGTCCCGACGTGTCGTCCCCGGACCCCACCAACTGGGGAATTGAAGAGTCCAACCAATTAACGAAGAGCTCCGCAAGTCTGTGGATTCTTGCTAGCGACTACTCCGCGCCGCACGTTTGCAATGGCGGTAACGCCTATGAGATCAAGTATCCAATTCCGCGGCCGATCATCGGTGCAAACTATCACGCCGCCGAGCTGGCCTCGGCTCTCAAATCCACCCAGGCAAATGATCCCGTCTATGATGCTGTGCTCACACCCACGGGCGACTTTCTCATAGCGTTGGGCACTTGTTGCAATAACCCCATCCGCGTCTTCAAGCTAGGCCAACAACCTCCCGGCGCGGCCCTGCTGTCTTTTCCCGCTGACGTCGAACTCACCTCGGGATTCAGCGTGGTAACCATTCAGTGGGCGTTAGGCAGATACGCGGGAGACTGGGAGTCTAAACTGAAGGCGATTGCGGCCCATCCGCTGCCGCAACCGCTTCTCGTTACCGCCGCCGCGCAGAAATAACCGCATAGGCTGGCGTTTGTACTTTGTGCCGGAGCTGAAGCTCTGACCCCCTAGGAAAAATGCAGAAGCGTCCGGGGCAGGCGCGACTCGGAAGAAGACAGCCCGGAGATTGCAGAAAAGCTTATGGTGAGGCGCGGGCCTCGGTTATCGAATCGCTTCTGACTACTCGCTATCCCGGTTCTGAATTAGACTGGGATTCGCAAGTCGCTGCACATTCCAGGTGAAAATTCTCATCTCTTCGAAGTAGCGGCTAACATCGCCATCTCACTCACAAGTGTCAGAATTTTGCCGGTCTCTTCGTGAGTTGTCGGCTATACGGAAGTAATCCAAGATGGGCACCGCGCGGATCAGTACCCGGAAGTCGGCCTGTAGGAAGTGATCTCCGCGCCTGCCGCCAATTCTGGAAGGATTACGGAGTACTCTGAAGTCACAGACTTCTCGGTAGAACACGGTCACCGCTACCTGGGAATTTTGGCCGGGAACGATGAGCCAGTGTGCCAATTCAAACTGTCTCACCAAGGGATTCACCCCACTGCTGCAAAAGCAGGCGCGTCCTGGAGTGAACCCCTAAACTGAGACAATTTTCCAAGGTGCGTAGCAATTACCCCAGTGGGCGCACAGGTATTTTCCTTTCAGACAGATCGAGCGCGGCGAGAATCCGGCAGTCGGCAATGCGGCCTTTCCCCGGACAGCGGTTCTTGATGCGCCGCAGTTGCGCTGCAAGCCGACGCAGATCGGCGATTTTGCCTTCGATCTCCCTCAGGTGGTTTTCGGTGATGCGATCGATGCCCGAACATCTCCTGCGCGACTGAACCGAGAGACGTAGAAGACCCCGGAGTTGGTCGAGTGTAAAACCCAGGTCGCGGCAGCGCCGGACGAACTGCAGGCGATGCAGGTGCTCCCGCCTATAGACTCGGTAATTTCCACTTGTACGCGGCGGGGCAGGCATGAGTTTGACGTGCTCGTAATAGCGTATCGTCACAACCTTGACTCCCGTCGACTTCGACAGTTCTCCGATGCTGAATCGCTCATCTGCGTTCATGCGCTTGACCCTATAGTCACTATAGACCTCATACTTGAATAGCGAGAGGCTAACATGAGCGAGCGTTGCCGAAAAAGGACTTGCTGTCAGCGACGCCATCCGCGTTTGCTGCGGGCGGTGTTCGAGCTGAGCCGTGTGCTGGAAAACGCCCTGAGAATTGCGGAAGGCACGCCCGTAACAAAATACGCGCTGTTCGGGGTGCTACTACTGTTGGGTGGCGCAAACGCCTTCGCACAGTCTGCAGATAAGGAACCTAAGGAACTAGCGGTCGTTGAACTCGGGGCAGCGGCCGGTTGGAATATTGCGTCGGGCGGATCGAATGTCGCGCCCACGGCGGCTGTTGAAGCAACGCCCATCGAGAAGTGGCTTGAACTTGAGGCGGGCGTGACGCCGATTTTTAGCCGTCATTCCACAGAATGGGATGTCGATCTTCTGTTCAAAAAGCCCTGGACGCTCTCTAAGAAGGTGGAATTTATGGCGGGCGTCGGCCCAGAGTGGGTCCACGTGCGGCAGGGCGGCGTGACCACAAATTCCGTCGCAGGCGAGGTGGTGCTGGATTTCATGTTCTGGCCTTCGAAAAAACGGCGCTTCGGGTGGTATCTCGAACCGGGCTACGAATACGGGTTCGGGCGAGCCCATGAGCGGTCAGCCGGCCTAAGCGGCGGTTTGCTAATCGCTATCCCCTGGCCCTGATCGCATGCGTGGAAGCCGCCGCGAGCACCTTGATGTTTGGCCGCATGAACGACTTGCTGCCGGTTGTCGGGTTTGCCCCAAACAAGCGTCTGCTCGTAGTTGGGTACGCTCTTGAACTGATATGCCTGCAATTGTTCGTCACTTTGAACGATGGATTTGCCGTCCACGATTGCGGTTACGATGCGGCGGTACGTACTCGGTTGCTTACTACGCTTGGACAACTCTCTCTTCTTAGAGGCCGTTCCATTCATGACTAGATCTCCGCATAGGTAATTTTCAGAAGCTGCTTCCTGAAGTTCTCGACTGCAAACAGGCGCATCAGCGCAAGCGGAACCATCAGGGAATGATGCGCAGATCGCGAAGTCTGATGAGCTGGCGCTTAAAGCTCTGGTGCGTGTCGATGCAATCCGCAAAGCCTGCCTGACGAATCTTGATGGTGCTCTGGATTGTCTCTTCACGGAAGTTGAGCATCCAGTCCACGAACGCCCAGTTTGCAATCTGGTTGTATGGCGTGGCATGCAGGCCATAGCGGGCAACTATTGAATCCCACAAAGGGGTCTTCTCGCTCATCTCAGAAACAGTGGACATCGCAAGCGGCTCTGCGATTGGAAGGTCGTAGAAGGCGGCGAGTTCACTCCAAAGTTGCCTCCAGCGATAGACATCTCCGTTCGATACGTTGAAGATTTCATTGCGTGCTTTGTCTTCACCTAGAGCCCACAAAGTCGCGCGGCCAAACAGTTCCGCGTCTGTTGTCTCCTGGAGGGTGTTCCATCCCTCCTTGGTCCCAGGAAAGCGTAAGGGCAACCCGAGTTCGCGAGTCATCGCAGCGTAAGCCGCAAGACTGGTAACCAGGTTCATCGGCGAGTTTAGGCTTGATCCCATAACCAGATGGGGACGCAAGACCGTCCAGCTGGCTCCGTTTTTATCGGCCCATTCAGCCACAATGTCTTCCTGCTGGTGGTAGTGGATCGGCGCAATGAGACGTGGCTCGGTCTCCTTGGCTGGAGCGTTGAACGCCCCAAGACTGAAGCCATACGACTTGGCTCCGCCGGCGAGCACGATGCGCTGAAGAGGGACATTGCGGGCGGCAAGAGCTTCGAGCGTGTTTTTCAACATTCTGGCATTTGGCTCAACGGTTTCAGCCATCGTGGGTTTTTCGACGTAGGCTGCGAAGACCAGATCGGTCACCTTATCCAAAGATGAAAAGACTTTCGCCGTGCCCTCGCGGTCCATGAGATCGACGCTGATGTGAGACGGTGCGCCCTGCGCGCGATGGGTGGGCGGGGGGCGGCGCGCAGCTGTGGTGATCCCCCATTTTGGGTCCTTTGCGACGGCGTCGATAACACCTGTACCAAGGACCCCGTACGGTCCAACAAGCAGGATCTGGCGTTCCGTGACGGGTGTTTCAGATGGGGCGGACATGACAGTTCACCTTTAAAATCAAGCCGGGAAAGTCTTTCCGAACATGGGACCGCCGCTTTTAGATTGCTCCTCTGTGGCCTCATCCTGAATGACGTCCCAATGCTCGACAAGGATTCCGTTTTGAATGCGTACAATATCTGCGGCAATCCAATTCACAGGAGCACCGAAACCGCTAAATCGCCCGTGCACGATTACGAAGTCTCTCTCGGCCACGATCGTTCCGGGTTCGTACTTCAAAGTCGGCGGCAGGCTCTTGATGAGGTTGAACAGCCCGTCGCGACCAGGTTCGATATGAGCGCTGTGCTGAATGTAGTTGGGCGACCAGTAGCGCTCGGCCGCGGCATAGTCCCGTTTGTTGAAAAGTGTGTCGAAGGCCTTAAGGACAAGCTCTTTGTTCTTCTCTTCAATCGTCTGATTCATTGTTAGCCTCCTTGCCGAACGGGTGTGCTACGCACGCGAGAGTTATCGGGCCGTTTTGCCACCGTCGACAAGGTAGGAAGCTCCAGTTATGAAGGAGGCCTTGTCGGAGGAAACAAAGACGATAGCCTGAGCAATCTCTTCTGGTTTTCCAGCGCGCTTTAGTGGCACGTTCGAAACCAAACCAGCCTTTCTTTCGTCGGTTTTCGCAAAGCGATTCAGCATTGCTGTTTCGATTGGCCCAGGGGCGATTACGTTCACACGCACGCCAGTACCCGCTACTTCCAGCGCCGCCGACTTCGTGAGTCCCTCGACCGCATGCTTGCTAGCGGAATAGACAGAAGCCCCAGGCGCGCCGGTATGTCCAAATGTGGAGGATATGTTCACGATGCTGCCGTGTTTTTGTGGCAGCATCACGCGAAGTTCGTGTTTCATGCTCAACAACGTGCCGAGCACGTTGGTATCGAACGTTGCCGCGTAGCTATCCGCAGTTTGCTCCGTTATAGGGCCGGGCACGCCTTCCGTGCCGGCAGTGTTTACAGCGACATCCAGATGGCCAAATCGCTCCACGGTCTTATCGATCAAGTTGCGTACGTCATCTTCGCGGCGCACATCGGCGCGGATAAACTCTGCCTCCGCACCCGCCTTGTGGATTTCACTGACCAGCTTTTGACCTTCTTCTTCGCGGCGACCGGAAACAACAACCTGAGCTCCCTCCTGGGCAAAAGCGAGGGCCGTCGCCCGTCCGATGCCTGTCAGTCCTCCTGTAATCAGGACAACCCGGGTATCCATTGAATTTCTCCTTGATCCGTTTTGTGCCGGGGCTCAACCATTCAAAAACAGAGTCGCGTGTTTAACGAAGAGCTCCGGGTACTGGTGGTGCGCGCCGTGATTGGAGTCGGGGTAGACGATCAGCTGCGCATACGGCATGTTCTGCTGCATGATGAAAGAGTTCACCGTGGGCATGATCACGTCGTTACTGCCGTTCACGACGAGTGTTGGCTGCTTGATCGTCTTCAGATAGTCGTAGGACCCCTTGTGCTGGATGCCCCACTTGCCCATCGCTTCGACCTGGGCGGGCGACACCTTGTCGTTCACCTCGGGGTCGCGGCCCTCTTGCCGAAGATGCGTGCGCTTCAGGAACTCCCGTCCCGCCGCCTGGCCTGCCGCGGACGGACTGAATTTGACCGCGAGCCAGACATTCTCGGGCGGATCGTAGGTGGCACCAAAGAGCCGCCCTGCAGCCTGGGTCAGCAACTCCATTCCCTGACCGCCGCGCGGACCTGTGCCATCGACGATCAACCTGCGAACGAGATCGGGCGCCTGCAAGGTGATTTCCTGCGCGACCATGCCGCCGATCGAGAAGCCAAGTACGTCAACTTGCTTCAGGCCCAGCGCCTTGATGAAGGCGATGGCGTTAGCGCCCATCCGCTCGAACGTCGTCGGGACCTCGCCGGAGCTGCTGGAGACGCCCGCGTTGTTGAACAGGATCACCTCACGGTCGCGAGCGAGGCCATCCGTCACCGTCGGGTCCCAATAATCCATGGTGCCGATGTAGTGCTGGTTGAAGACGATAGGCACACCGCCGGTCTTGCCGAATCGGCGATAGGCGAAGCGGATTCCGTTAGCCTCTATGAACTGTGTCGGTGCGGTCTTGTGAGTATGAATCATCATGGTCGCTCCCTTTATCATTTAGTCGGCACCGCATCGGATACGAGCGCTAGAGCTGCTTTCGCGCAGTCGATGTCGTTCTGCACTGTGGGCGCACCGCTCAGCCCGATCGCCCCGACAACTTCTCCGTTCACCTTAATGGGAAACCCTCCAC
>DATNLN010000238.1:0-6882 GCA_035602855.1 Candidatus Acidiferrales bacterium | reverse complement strand
GCCACCAACGCCACCGTGCGCACCGTCTTCGTGGTCGGTCCCGACAAGAAGATCAAGCTGATGCTGAGTTACCCGATGAGCACCGGCCGCAATTTCGACGAGGTGCTCCGCGTCATTGACTCGATGCAACTCACGGCCAAGCACAAAGTGGCTACCCCGGTAAACTGGAAGCAGGGCGACGATGTCATCATCCTTCCGGCGGTATCGGAAGAAGAAGCCAAGCAGAAGTATCCCGAAGGCTGGAAAGCCCCGCGGCCCTATCTGCGAATCGTTCGCCAGCCAAGCTAGCTAGCTCCCAGAAGCGAGGCAGCGCGCAGTGGTCCTCGAGCAGTTCTCATTCTGAAAACTGGCAATACAGCAAGTTCACAGGGGCTCACCCTCTCTTGCCTGAATGTTGCGCTGCTGCTACACTATCGCGGCAAGAGCTAGTCTGCTGCTCCTGCCACATCCCTGAAGAAGGTTGATCCATGTCTGGACACTCTAAATGGGCCACGATCAAGCATAAGAAGGCGGCTACGGACGCCAAGCGTGGCAAAATCTTCACCAAAATTATTCGTGAATTGACGATCGCTGCGCGCACTGGCGGCGCCGACCCCATCACCAATCCGCGCCTGCGCACCGCGATTCTTTCCGCGAAGAGCGAAAACATGCCCAACGACAACATCGAGCGCGCCATCCAGCGCGGCACCGGCACGCTCGAGGGTGAAACGCTCGACGAAGTCACCTTCGAGGGCTACGGCCCCGGCGGCGTCGGAGTGCTGGTGCAGGTCGTCACCAACAATCGCAACCGCATCGTCAGCGAAGTCCGCCACATGTTCTCCAAGAACGGCGGCAACATGGCCGAAAACGGCGCGGTCGGCTGGATGTTCCACCGCAAGGGCGACATCATCGTCCCCAAGGAAGCCGCGGACGAAGAAAAGATGATGAGCATCGTGCTGGACGCCGGCGCGGAAGATTTGCGCGACGACGGCTCGGCCTGGGAAGTTACCACGCCCCCCGAAGCATTCGAAAAAGTGCGCGAAGCATTGCTCGCCGCCGGCGTCACCCCGGCCACCGCGGAAATCGCCTTCGTCCCGCAAAATTACGTGAAGCTCAGCGGCGCACAAGCACAGCAAATGATGCGCATGGTGGAAACCCTGGAAGATCACGACGACGTCCAGCACGTCTACGCCAACTTCGACATCGACGAAAAAGAAATGCAAGCCGCCGTCGCCAGCTAGCCGCGAGCCAAACCATTACGCAGTGCCGCGGCTTGCTCGTTGTGCATCCCCGATTGGCCCGGAGCCGACGCAGATCGAATTCTCGGTCTCATCCCATCATCACAATTTTTTGCGGCTCAGAGCATGATTCAACGCTCCGGGCGATACCCAGCTTCTTCATTCGGAAATACAAGGTCGAGCGGTTCAGTCCCAAGCGGGCCGCGGCACCGCCGGGTCCTGACAGAACCCACCTGGTCTCTTTCAATATCTTCAGAATATGGTTGCGCTCGACCTCTTCCAGGGTTTGATGGCGGTCTGGGTTTTGACCGGGGGTGATCCGGGATTTTAGATCTCGGAGCGAAAGCTGCAGCACAGAACCGGGGCTTAAAATCACTGCACGTTCGATTACGTTTTCCAGCTCCCGGATGTTGCCGGGCCACCGATAGCGAATCAGAGCGTCCACTGTTTCCGACGGAATCGTATCAATCGTCTTGCGCATTCGTTGCGTGGCTTGTTGTACAAAATGCTGCACCAACAGCGGAATATCCTCCGGACGATCGCGCAAGGGAGGGATTTGGATGGGAAAGACATTCACTCGATAATAGAGGTCGCTGCGAAATTGCTTCTCCAGGATCATGCCTTCTAGGTCGCGATGGGTCGCGGCCACAACACGCACATCTACTTTTTGCGTCCGAGTGCTTCCCAGGCGCTCAAATTCCCGCTCCTGTAAGACACGAAGAAGCTTCGGCTGGAGCTCGAGACGGATGTCGCCAATTTCATCCAGGAACAGCGAACCTCCATGCGCAAGCTCGAGCCGGCCGATTTTCTGTGCGATTGCGCCGGTGAACGATCCCCGCTCATGCCCAAACAGTTCGCTTTCAAGGAGCCCGGTAGGAATCGCGGCACAGTTGAGTTTGACAAATGGCCGGTCCCTGCGAGGACTGTGCCTGTGAATGGCGCGCGCGACGAGCTCTTTTCCCGTGCCAGTCTCGCCCAGCAAGAGCACAGTCGAATCTCCGCAGGCGACGGTCTCGACCAGCCGCAGAGCGTGGCGAAGACCCGAACTTCTCCCAATGATCCCTTCGAAACCGCTCTCCGGGTTCACTGCTTCATCGATTCCGTCGATATCAAGCGTGATCTCCCGATCGGTCTTAGACCTTGGGTCCTCGTACTGCGCAGGACAGGTGAGACTATTCAAGCCCATTGCCACACTCCCTTTTTTGCAACTTGTTCGTGTGAGCGTTCTGTTTTTTCCGGCTCGACCGTCCACTTTCTCGCCCAATCCATTCCCGGACGTAAGGCGGACAATTCTGGAGTTTGATGCTGCCCGTTTCGCAATCCGCAAGAAACTTGATGGCATCGCGGTCTACCAGCGTTACGTCTTTCAAATCCAACGCGATGTGGCTGCCGGACCCTTCCAGCTCGAGGAGCCCGCGCAGCTCATCGATATCCCCTGCTTCGATTCGACCGCTTAGAGTGAAAGTAACCTTCCCATTGGCTTTTCTCTGGATCTTCAGCATGCTAAGTCCCTTCTAGGGTACGGGCTGCTCTTGGTTACCAGCAGTCAGCGGACCCATCCTAAAACGCTGATTCTTAGTAACTTAAGTCAGTTTCTGGCGAACTTCCGTTCATCATTCGTTTGGAAATTTCCTTTGCACAGACATGCATGCTTCGCAAAGCCATCCGACGTTTCTTCCTGCTCGTCGCTGATTTCGCGCCCAAGGCGCCTGCCAGACCCAAATTTAAAGACCCGACGGGCGTATTCTCAAGGTAGTGATTTGGGAAGTCCTTCGGAAAACTCTGAAAAAAGATGAAAAACTCTGAATAGCCCTATAAGCTGACCAGATTTCTATGACCAACTTCTTTCGTTTCGGGCAGTTCGTGCTAGATCCAGGTGGGCGCACGCTTTCTTGCGCGGATTCACCTGTTCCTCTCACCCCTAGAGCTTTCGACGTCCTGCTCTTCCTGGTTCAAAACCCCAACCGTCTTGTCACCAAGGAGGAATTGCTACAAGCCGTGTGGGGCGGCACGTTCGTAGAAGAGGGAAATCTGACGCAATACATTTCCCATTTGCGCAAGGCGCTGGGGGAGAACTCCGAAGACGCCCGCTTGATTGTCACCATCGCTCGAAAGGGATACCAGTTCACGGCGCGTGTCAGTGTCGTCGCTGAGGCAGCAGATATCGCAAAGCATCCCACGGTTCAGCCGGCTGCGACCGAATCCTCAAAAACCGATGCGTTACCCGTGGAGTTTCCAACCAGCGCGCAAGTTGCGAAGTCTCCGCCGCCTCATCGCCGCTTGCGCCAATGGTTCGCGACGGTCGCGCTGTTGACCGTTATCGCTGTTGCCTGCTGGTTGTATTTGAGTTACCGCCACCGGGTGACGCTCTCCGCTACCGACACCATTGTTCTCGCCGATGTCAAAAACGAGACCGGCGATCCGGTGTTCGACGACGCATTAGACACAGCTTTGCGCTACGAAATGGAGCAGACGCCCTATCTGAACATTCTGGGCGCAGACAAAGTCCTCGGGACCTTGGCGCAACTGAACCTCCCGCCGATTACGAAGTTGACGTCCGACGTAGCACGCCAGATCTGCGGCAAGACCAACAGCAAGCTGGTGATCTCCCAATCGATCGGCGATGCCGGCAATGGCTACCATTTGCAGCTTCGGGCGCTCGACTGCGGGACGGGAGCGACGCTGGCGAAAGAGCAGGCGGAGATTGGTAAGCGGAATGAGGTCGTCCGCGAACTGGGAGCCACAGCCGCACGCCTTCGCGCGAAGCTGGGAGAGCCCGCCGATTCGCTGGCGCACTTCAATCAGCCGCTGGAAAAGGTGCTCAGCTCTTCGCTCGAGGCTCTACAGGCCATCAGTCAGGGAGGCAAACTCTACCTAGCCGGCGACGCTGAGGGGGCGCTCAAACTCTTTCAGCGAGCTGTCGAACTGGATCCAAACCTCGCCGTAGCGTATGCGCGCCTGGGCGCGGCCTACCTTTTCCTTGGTAACACTGAGTTGTCGGAGGCTGCGTACACGCGTGCCTACCAGCTCCGCGACCGATTGACCGAAAAAGACCGGTTGCGCTTCGAAATCACCTATTACAGTAATGTGATCGGCGACTGGGAGAAGCAATATTCTTCCGCGCTTCGCTTCTTAGAGATATTCCCTCGCGATGTGTTCGCTCACGCGAGCCTCAGGGAATCATTTGTGCATCTCGGCCAGCCCGACCGGGCCGCTGACGAGGCAGCCGAGGTTGCACGGTTGCGGCCAAGCTCCTATTATTTCGGCAGCGCGATACAGTCCATCAGGTTCGCAAGCAGATTCAATGAGGCGAAATCATGGCTCGCCCAAGCGGACGGCCTTAAGCTCGACAATTCACTAATCCGGCGGGAGAGACTCATTGTGGCATTCGCCACAGGCGACCGGGACAACGTCGAAAAGATCCTAAAGGCGGAGGAGCAAGGCAAGTATCGAGAAGACTTCCGGTATGAAAATGCCTTGATCGAGATTCAGCAGGGTCGGTTTGACTCCGCCGAGCGACTGCGACTGCAAGCTTTGGGGCCAACCGCGAAGGCTAGCAACGCTGACTCGTGGGTGATCCCCGCGGCTTTGGAGGACGCCGAAGTCGGAAAGGACGTGCAAGCTCGGCGCTATGAAAGCCAGGCAGCCGGAAGCCCACTCGATCGCAATGGCAAGATCGACCTGGCACAGGCGCTCGCACGATCGGGACGAGCAGCGGAAGCTGGTAGACTCGCGGACCAGGTCAGCGCGGAAAGGCCCGAGGACACGCTCGTGCAGCACTACTTCGTTCCCACCATCCGGGCCGCGATCAAGCTGCGGCAACACGATCCGGCGGCAGCCATCGATCTGCTCCGCGGCACTGCCAAATACGATCTGGCGTTTACGGGATTCGACTATTTGTACCCCGCCTACATTCGCGGACTGGCCTATCTGGCGCTCGGCGATGGCCGATCAGCCGCGGCTCAGTTCCAAAAGCTAATCGACAATCCCGGTTTTGCCGTGAGACATGTCACGGGACCCTTGGCCTGGCTCCAGCTTGGCCGCGCGCAGAAGATGATGGGCGATGCAGCCGCTGCACGGAAGTCCTACCAGACTTTCTTGGATTTGTGGAAGAACGCCGATCCCGACATTCCCATCTACCAGCAAGCCAAAGCCGAGTACGCCAAGCTCCGAAAATGAATTGCACAGATTCAGGATTCGGACTCTAGCGGGAATCGCACGAGCGGAAACTGGTCTGAGGCCAAAAGCGAGCGAGGCTCGCTTCGCCAAAAAGTGCGCCCCTTTTTGCTGGCGCTTGCATCCAATGTTATCTTCGGACCAACGGGAGGTGAGAGCGCAATGGCACCGTCAGGGCCCAACCAGGACGGGAAAACCACAAACGGCGGCGGAGAGTTGCTGAGCGAAAACGCGCCGCTAGAAAAGCCTCCGGCACCCCTGAGCGCAGGAGACTTGTTCGCCCGATTGGCCGGAATTGGCGTTTTGCTTCTAGGTGTTGTGGGAGCGTTTCTCTATCTGGGCGGTTGGTTCAGCCCGCAGAAACTGACGCCTGCGCGGTTCGTCGATGAGTTTGAGCGGGTGGGCGGCATTCATTCGGGCTTCCGCCGCAATCACGCGAAAGGCGTGTGCGTTCGAGGATTTTTCGATAGCAACGGCCAAGGGGCGCGTCTGTCGAAGGCTGTCGTCTTCCAGTCCGGCCGCGTGCCGGTAATCGGCCGCTTTTCCCTGGGCGGCGGCAATCCCCATGCCAGCGACGACCTGAGCAACGTGCGCGGCTTGGGGCTGCAGTTTTCTCTGCCCGACGACGAACAGTGGCGCACCGCAATGGTCAATCTGCCGGTGTTCCCGTTCAAGGATCCGCAGGCGTTTTACGACAACCTGGTGGCATCGCAACGCGACCCCAACACGCACCAACCCGATCCCGCGAAAGGGGCGGCGTTCATCGCGAGCCATCCGGAAACCGCGCGAGCGATTGCCATCATCAAGAGTCATGCGCCGTCGTCCGGTTTCGACAATACCGCCTACAACGGTCTCAATGCATTCCGATTCATCAACGCCGACGGCGCGACCACCTACGTGCGCTGGACGCTCGCGCCCGTGCAGCCGTATCAGGCCGCGGCCGGGGCAAGCCAGGAGAAGAATTTGCTCTTCGACGGCCTGATCGCCAGCATCCAGCAGCACCCGCTGCAATGGCACCTGGTCCTGACGGTCGCACAGCCCGGTGATCCCACCGACAACGCTACAATCCAGTGGCCGGAAGGGCGAGAGCAGGTGGACGTGGGAACGCTGACGCTCGACTCTGTGGAAAGCGATGACAGCAGTCCTGCGCGCGACATTAATTTCGATCCGCTGGTTTTGCCGGCGGGCATGGCGCCATCCAGCGATCCTTTGCTGAGCGCGCGCTCGGCAATTTACTCGCAATCGTTTACCAGGCGCGCAGGCGAAACCAAAGAGCCAAGCGCAATCACACCTTCTGAGGTGCACAAGTGAGCGTTCAAACCATGACCAACCGGCGGCAATTTCCTGGGTCCATGCGGTTCCTGCACTGGCTGATGGCCGCGATGGTGCTGACTATGCTCGGCATTGGCATTGCCATGGTCGCGTCGCTTGGCGGCTATCACAGTCTGGTATCGATCCATCGCCCGGTGGGGATTCTGATCCTGATTTT
>DATNLN010000061.1:0-20957 GCA_035602855.1 Candidatus Acidiferrales bacterium | reverse complement strand
GCTCGTCTCGATTTCGCGCGCGCGCCGTGGGCTGCTGCCCTTCACTTCTCCTGGCAAGGACCACACCGCGCACCGCCTGTCGAATCTGGGCCTGGGTCATCGCGGCGCCGTCCTGGTGCTTTACGCGCTGGCGATTATTCTTGGCAGCCTGGCACTGGCTGTCCCGAATCTTTCCGCCACGAAGGTTTACGCACTCGCTGCCCTTTTGGTAGTTGGCGCGCTTGCCGCTGTGTTCCTCCTGGAAGCTTTGCCCTACGAACGGCAAGTCAAGTTGCACAAGCCCACCTCCGCCTCGTGAGTCGTCGCGGGTAATGCTGCTGTCGTGCGGTCCTCTGTCGGGGACCGTGCACGGTAGCGTGGCCGAGACAGCTTTGGACCAGGATCTAATCGTCTTCACAAACAGGGATTAGCAATTCGGACAGTCAAATCTGAATGCCGGTAGCCTCGCGCCTCATCGGCTAGCGTGCGGCGCGGCTAGCTGCGCTGCTGGGCTTCTTCTTGCGCCGAAACTTGCGGAAAACTTAACGATGGCATCCGGGTTCTAATCGCTGGAATAAGCGTGTTTTTGGCTGTGCGTGAGTGCCTGCGGGAAAATATGGGTGCGGGTTAAGGGGATTGGTGGCGGGAGGCCGCTTCTATGGCTTTTTCCAGGTCGCTGCCGATGCGGGATTTGGCGATGTAGGCGCGGACGCCGGTTTGTGCCGCGTAGCGGGCTAGGTCGAGGGATTCGAAGTGGGTAACGATGAGGATTTCGGAGTCGGGGGCGTCGCGGCGGATGATTTCGGCGGCGGAGAGACCATCCATGGCGGGCATGGAGATGTCCAGGAGGATAACGTCGGGCTTGAGTTCGGCGGCCTTTTTTACGGCGTCCTGGCCGTCTTCGGCCTCGCCGCAGACGGTCCAATCGGCGTGATATTGCAGGAGCAATTTCAGGCCGGCCCTTACGGTGGGGCTGTCGTCTGCGATCAGGATTCGAACTTCCGCCATGGGATCCTGCACTCCGTTCGCACGCCAGGTACTGTGACTGCGAGTACTCTACAAAACCCGCGAGGAAATGCACATCGGGTGTTCCGTGTAGTACTTGCGGGCGGGAGCGCAGGCAAAAAACAACAAAAGCCTTTCCCGCGTCTGCGGGTTCCGGCCGGCGGAGCGTTGGCTCAGGATGCCGGCGGGTGGGCGCAGGTCGGCGGCGCGTTGTGTGCGGCGGAGGGCGAAAAGGGCGACGAGCGTTTCGCCGTGGCGGGCGAAAGTGGGGCGCTGGCTTCTGTCTTGCGCTTTGGCGCGGGTCCGATGCTGGGATATACTTCTAGGCCGGTCGGCGGGCGGGAACGCTTCTGTTCGGTGTGGCGAGAGATGCGCTGCGTGCGGGCGAGACGGTGTCACGGAACTGAGCGAGGCGACTTGGCGGCTATAGATTAACCGCTTTTATATATTCGGCAATCCTATTTGGTCATAAGGCTGACTGCAAAAGCACATTATGGCGCTCGATTCACGCGAAACGAAAAATACATCCGCGCCCAAAATTGAGGCGGTGAGCGGCAGCGCTGCGCGAGGCCCTGGGGCGAACGCGAGCAAGAACGTTGCGGTGGTGGGCGGATCGGCGGCGGGGTTGCTGACGGCTGCGGTGCTGGCGCGGCGGGGCGTGGGAGTGCGCGTGTACGAGCGCATCGAGACGCTGGAGCCGGCCGAGCGCACATTGATTGTGACGAACCGGATGCGCAGTTTGCTGGGGCGCGCGGCGGAAGGATGCATCGTCAACGAGATTCGGCGGTTTGAACTTTTTACCGATGGGCGCTCGGCGACTTTTGAATTGAAGCAGCCGGATCTGATTATTGAGCGGCGCGCGTTGATACAAGGATTGGCGGATGAGGCGCGGCGGGCCGGCGCGGGATTGGAACTGGGGCGTCGCTTCCACGCGCTGCATTCAAATGGGCGCGGGCTGGTGCTGGAAGTGGAGCGCTGCACGGACGGCAGCCGCGAGGAAATTCACGCGGACACGATTATCGGCGGGGATGGAGCGGCGAGTCGCGTGGCGCGCGCCGCAGGATGGTCGCCGCTGGAAACTGCGCCGCTGGTGCAGGCGATTGTGCCACTGCCGAAAGATATGGCGCCCGATACCGCGCGAGTGTGGTTCGTGCCGCAGGACACTCCTTATTTTTATTGGCTGATTCCGGAATCGCCGACGCGCGGGGCCTTGGGATTGATTGGGGAGACAGGGCCCGAGACGCGGAAACTTCTGGAGAATTTTTTGGAGAAGCGCGGACTGACGCCGGTGGAATTTCAGGGGGCGCGGATTCCCCTTTATACGGGGTGGGTGCCGGTGCGGCGGCGGGTGGGACATGGGTCGGTTTATTTGGTGGGGGATGCGGCGGCGCAGGTGAAGGTGACGACTGTGGGCGGAATTGTTACCGGATTCCGCGGGGCGCTGGGCGTGGCTGAGGCGGTCTTGAATGGCGGGTCGAGTATTTTGCTCCGGAAATTGCGGCGGGAATTGGATTTGCATCTTTTGCTGCGTCGGTCGTTACATGAATTTCAGCAGGATGATTACAGCCAGTTGGTGGACTTGCTGAATGATCCGGCGAAACAGTCGTTGAGTGAATATTCGCGCGATGAAGCTTGGAAGATTTTGTGGCGCGTTTGTTTGAGCCAGCCGCGATTGATTTTGATGGGGCTGCGCGGGTTGCTGACGCACGGGCGAGCGTTGCGTTCATCGCGCAGGTTGCGCGCGTAGGGTTGTGTGGCCTCGCTTGTTGCTTCCGTGATTTTTTTGGGGCGGCTGCTTCTGTGTGTTTTTCTTCTGACTGTTCTTCTTTCGCGAGCATCCCTTCTATGCGTTCCTGACGATTCCGCGCATTTTTTGGGCGAGGGCTTCTAGCATGCACATTCTGGGATTGTCGGCGATGGGGCATGATTCGGCGGCGGCGCTGCTGGGGGATTCCGGGATTGTTGCGGCGATGGAAGAGGGCAAGCTGGCGCGTTCGCGGGCGATCGAAGGGATTCCGCGGGAGGCGATTCGCTATTGCCTGGAGCGCGCGGGGATTGGTTGGCGCGATGTGGCGCATGTGGCGATCGCCAGCCGTCCTTGGCGAGCTTGGCAGCGCCAGGCGGCGTTTCGCGCCCGGTTGGCGCCGCTGGCGCCGGTTTCCAGCGGATATTTCGTGAACAAGGCTTCGGGGGAGTTGGGGCGCGAGTTGAATAATGTGCGCATCGTGCGGCAGATGGCCGGCGCGCCGGACGGGAGGCTCGAATCGCTCGATCATCATTTGTGCCACGGGGCTAGCGCGTTTTACGCTTCGGCGTTTGAGCGGGCGTTGGTGGTATCGCTCGACGAAAAGGGCGACGGGCGGGCTGGTTTCGTCGGACTGGGTGAAGGGACCGGATTGCGCGAGGTTTCCTCGCTGGCTCTGCCGCATTCCTTGGCTTGGGTGTATTCGCAGGTGACCAAGCTTTTGGGGTTTCGTCCCCACGGGGATGAGCACAAGACGCAATGGTTGAGTATTCATGGTGAACATGGCGCTGCTGCGGGAGGCGGCGCGCCGGCGGTGACGGGCGCCGCGGAGTTCACCGAATTATTTTTGGAGATGTTGCGGCGCGAGGCACGGGGGCCGGCGCATTTGAACGCGAAATATTTCCGGCATGGATATTCGGGGGAGCTTTCGTTCACGCATGCGTTTTATCGGCGGGCGGGGATTGCGCATGAGCCGGCGGAAGACGCGCCGGAAACGCGCGTGGTTGAGGCCTTACGCGCGAAAATCGCGGCGGGGTTGCAGCGAGCTTGCGAGATTATTTTGTGCGAATGGCTGGCGCGGTTGCGCGAAGAATACAAAGAGCGGTCGCTGTGCCTGGCGGGCGGATTATTTTTGAACCCGTTGCTGGTGGCGGCGATTGAGGCGCGCGCGGGATTTGAAAAGGTGTTTGTACAGCCAGCCGCGGGGAATGAGGGCACGGCTCTGGGAGCGGCCTGGCTGGTTTGGCATCAGCAGCTGGGCCGCTCGCGAATGGGGGCGATGGCGGGACCTTATTGGGGGCCCCCGTATAGCAACGCAGACATCAAGAAGGTGCTGGAGAATTGCAAGGCCGCGTATCATTGGTGCGATTCGGACGAGCGGAAACTGGGCGAAGCGGTGAGGTTGCTGCAGGCGGGGAAAATCGTGGCGTGGTTTCAGGGGGCGGCCGAATTCGGGCCGCGCGCGCTCGGGAATCGCAGCTTGCTGGCGTCGCCGTGGGCGCCTTATGCGAAGGAAAATTTGAATGATTATGTGAAGCATCGCGAATCGTTCCGGCCCTTTGCGCTGGCGATCCCGGAGGAGCGTTGCGCGGAATTTTTCGACTGTTCGGCGAACGGGCGGTTTCTGACGACCATGGCGAGGGCCAATGCGGCTGGGCGGAAATTGCTGGCTCCGTTGCCGCCGGGGTTTTTGTTGCCGGACAATTTGGTGCGCTTGCATGTCGTGCACGCTGCGGACAACCCGCTTTTCTGGAAATTGCTGAATCGCGCGGGGGACAATGCGCCGGCGCCGATTTTGGTGAATACGTCATTCAATTTATTTGGCGAGCCGTTGGTGGTTACGCCGCGGGATGGGGTGCGGAGTTATTTTTGTTCGGGGGCGGATGCTTTGGTGGCCGGGAATTTCTTATTGGAGAAGCGCTAGGCGGCGATGCGAGACCAGGACAATTCCTCGCTGCGCGTTTCGGGGCGCCGTCGCGGGCGGCGGCCGGGAATTTTTGTTCTGGCGATTTTGTTGTTGCTGGTGGTGGTTGGCGTAGTGGCGTTTCGCAATATGGGGCATTGGCTGGTGCGCGAGGACGCGCTGGGCAAGGCTGACGTGATTGTGGTGCTGAGCGGCGGGCTGCCGTTTCGCGCGCAGGCTGCGGCTGGCGTTTTTAAGTCAGGATACGCGCCCGCGGTGTGGGTGAGCCGGCCGCTCGGCCCGCGGGAGGAATTGGCGGCGCTGGGAATCCAATTTGTGGGCGAAGAAGAGTACGACCGCGAGATTCTGGTGCGGCAGGGCGTGCCGGATTCGGCGATACGGATTTTTCCGGACACGATTGTTAATACCCAGGACGAGGTGGAGGAGATTTCGCGGGAAATGCGGCGGGACGGGATGCACACGGTGATTATTGTCACTTCGCCGCAGCATACGCGGCGCGTGAGTGCGCTGTGGAGAAAATTGGTGGGCGATGATCCGCACGTGATCGTGCGGGCGGCGTGGGACGATCCGTTTGATGCGGACCACTGGTGGCGAACTACGGCGGATGTGCTGGCCGTGGTGCGGGAATCGCTAGGATTGCTGAATGTTTGGGCGGGATTGCCCGTGCGACCTCATCTGCAGTAGGCGCGCCGCGAGTCGGAGTGAGATGAACTTTCTCGTCGCGCCAGGTTGACGAAGCGATGACGCGGCGGCCGCTTTTGCAGCCTGAGCGCCGCGAGTGTGGATGAGATCGTTGGTACGGTTGTGAGCGATTCTCGCAAGGGGGTTCGCACTTGAAGATTTCGGTGATTGGAGCAGGTTATGTGGGGCTGGTGACGGGCGGATGCTTGGCGGGACTGGGTCATGAAGTGGTGTGCACCGACAGCGACGCGGAAAAATTGAAAACGCTCGAGTCCGGGCGGCTGCCGATTTACGAGCCGGGGCTGGATGTGGTGATTGCGCAGGCGCGCAAACAAGGGCGGCTGAGTTTTCAGGCTGATGCCGCGGATACGATTCGGTTTGGCGACGCGATTTTTATTTGTGTGGGGACGCCGCCGCTTCCGAATGGGAGCGCGGACTTGAGCGCGATCGATCACGTGGCCCGGGTGGTGGCGACTGAGGCGCGCTCGCCGAAATTGGTGATTGAGAAGAGTACAGTGCCGGCGCAGACCGGGCAGGAATTGAAACGGGCGCTGGCGGTGTATGGCCGGAAGTCCGGCGTGACTTTTCGCGTGGCTTCAAATCCGGAATTCTTGCGTGAAGGGACTGCGGTGGGAGATTTTTTGCATCCGGACCGGATCGTGGTGGGCGTTGAGGACGAGGTGGCAGAGGAGCAATTGAAAGAAATTTACCGGCCGGTGCTGGAGCGGAGTTTCCAGTGCCCTGTGCACAGCGGGAAATGCCCGGATGTGGCGCTGCCGGCTTGGCTTGTGACTACGATCAACAGCGCGGAGCTTATCAAGCATGCTTCGAACTCGTTTTTAGCGGTTAAGATCTCTTACGCGAATATGGTGGCTGACCTGGCGGAGAAATTGGGCGCCGATATTGAGGAGGTGGTGCGCGCGGTGGGAATGGATCCGCGGATTGGACCCAGTTTCTTTCACGCCGGGATTGGGTTTGGCGGATTTTGTTTGCCGAAAGATTTGCAGGCGTTTGTGCATCTGGCGGAAAAGTCGGGTGTGGATTTTTCCATGCTGAAGGAAGCGGAGAACATCAACAAGCGGCGCATTGATCGTTTTATGGAGAAAATTCGCCGGGCGTTGTGGGTGGTGAAGGGCAAGCAGATTGCCGTGTTGGGATTGGCGTTCAAGCCGAATACCGATGACATTCGTTTCGCGCCGGCGATTGATTTGATTCACGAGTTGCTGAAGGAGGGCGCGATCGTGCGCGCGTACGATCCGGAGGCGATGGAAAAGGCGCGGCCTGTGTTGCCCCAGATTCAATATGGAAGATCGGCTTACGAGGCGGCGGAGGGCGCGGAGGCGTTGTTGATCGCGACGGAGTGGGGGCAATTTCGCAAGTTGGACTGGGGGCGCGTGCACGAATCGATGGTGCGGCCGCTCATATTGGATGGGCGAAATTTGCTATCGGCGAAAGAGATGAAGGGGCATGGGTTTGAGTATTATTCGATGGGACGGCCGGATTAAGTTTCGATTCGGGATTGGTGTTTTACCTGGCCTGACGGCTATGCTTACGATGCTGAGCAGTAGAAATCCCGCGAATTTAAAAGTGGGTAGTCGCAAAATAGCCGCGAACCGGCTTTAGCTTTTTCATGCTTCGCCCTTAGTGATGATCCGAGATCTCCTATCGAGCTGGAACAGCGCCACCGCCGGAATCGCTGCTCACGTTTCCGTTCGCGACCACCGATCTAGGGTGCTTCTGGTTGTAGTCCCCGGTACGCGATTTACGCCACCCAGCACGCGGCTCAGCATCGATGCGGCAAGATGCTATCTGGCCGTGGTCGATTGGGCTAGTTTTTCGCGGAAATATTCGTAGGTGCGTTGCAGGCCTTCTTCCAGGGTTACTTTTGGCTCCCAGTTCAGGATGCGTTTGGCTTTGGTGATGTCGGGGCAGCGCTGTTTGGGATCGTCTTGCGGCAGCGGGCGGAAGACGATGGGAGCGGAGGCGCCTACGAGTTTGCGCACGCGTTCGGCGAACTCCAGGATTGTTATTTCCTGGGGATTGCCGATGTTGGTGGGCTCGTGCTCGTTCGATTCAAGGAGCTTGTAGATGCCGGCAAGCAGGTCGGAGACGTAGCAGAAGCTGCGAGTTTGCTTGCCGTCGCCGTAAACGGTGATGGGTTCGCCGACCAGGGCCTGGTAGAGAAAATTGGGGAGAGCGCGGCCGTCGTTCAGGCGCATGCGCGGGCCGTAGGTATTAAAGATGCGGACGATGTGAGTATCGAGGCCGTGATAGCGGTGATAGGCCATGGTCATGGCTTCGGCGTAGCGCTTGGATTCGTCGTAAACACCGCGGGGGCCGACGGGATTGACATGGCCCCAGTAACTTTCGGGCTGCGGGCTGACTTGCGGATCGCCGTAGCATTCAGAAGTGGAGGCAAGAAGGTAGCGGGCGTTCTTGGCCATGGCGAGGCCCAGGGAATTGTGAGTGCCTAGCGCGCCGACCTTTAGAGTTTGGATCGGATATTTCAGATAGTCGGGCGGGCTGGCGGGCGAGGCGAAATGCAGCACGGCGTCTAGCGGGCCGGGGACTTCGATGTAGCGGGAGACGTCCTGGCGCGCGAAACGGAATTTGGGATGGGGCAATAGATGAGCTACGTTCGAATCGCTGCCGGTTACCAGGTTGTCCAGGCAGAGAACTTCCCAGCCTTTTTCTAGCAGTAGTTCGCACAGGTGCGAACCTAGAAAGCCTGCTCCGCCGGTGATGGCTGCGCGCACTTGCTGGCTCCTTGCTCGCGAGGGGGATCGCTCGCGATTGTGTGGGGATCATTATCTACGAAACGGGGGCACAGACAAAGGCAAAGGCAAGATTGCCACACAGCCACAAAGACACATTAGAAAGGCGGGAGTGCGGGAGAGATCCTTCGGCCGGCGGCGCAGAGGGGCACGGCATGCCGTGCCGCTTCAAACGTAAAGGCTGGCGGTCCCGCTCTGCGGGACCGCCACTACAAAAGCGCAATTCCCCGGCGGCCACTTAGTGCGACGCGGCTGGGACTACGGCGGCGGCGGGGAATGCTGTGGTGTGATCCAGGACGATGCGCCAGCCTTCGGGGAATTTGCGGAAGTCGAGGGAGAAGACGCCGGAGGGTTGGTCAGCTTCGCGGACCAGGTGGAATTTGCCGACAACGTAGGCGGCGTCGGCGCAGGTGAGGTGGACTTCGAGATCGGAAAAGCTGACGGTGCCCATGGATTTGCGATCGGGGTAGGAGTGGTGGTAACGGTCGAGGACGGATTGCCAGCCGTGGGCGATGCCGCCGGCGCCGAGAAATTCGGTTTGCTCAGAGTTCCAGTAGCTTGTCATGAAGGTGTCGATGTCGCCGCGATTCCAGGCGGCGGTTTGCATGTCGAGGACGGCGCGGATTGCGGCTTCGTCGGAGGGATTTGCCGGGGAGGCGATAGAGGAGCGCGAAGTTGCCGCCGCTGAGATTAGTACGGCGAGTGCGGTTAGAAGGGCGATGCGAGATTTTGCCGGCATTCTGTGATCCTCCTCCAGTTGGACGGATGTGGATTTGCTTCCGCTAAAAGCCGGCGAGACGCCGGCGCTGTGAAGTTCGTCGCGAGACAGGCTATCAGTGAAAGGGGCGCAGGACAACCTCAGGAGACTTGGCTCGGGCGAGCTATGGCGATTTGTATGGGGAGGTTACGTCGATTGGTACCGACGGGCTATTGCCACGGGCGCAGGCGGCGGGCAAACTGGGTGAGGTCGAACATGTTTATATCAGCGTTCATTCTCGTGATCTGCTCCGCAGCGATGGTTCAGTTCGCCGTCTTCAGTTGGCGCGCTGGGCTGCTGCGGACCATCGCCACCGAGCCGATCGGTGACCGGGCGAACGTCACGGCCGAGATATCCGGTAACCTGCTGAATGGGAGAGACTTCTCTGAAGTCGCCAGCCTGCAGGGCCTTTGCCCGGATCTGAAGAATGGGCGGGTAAAGTTGCGGCCTGTGCGGACTTATTACAGCTTCCTGAAGGCTATGAACCGGCTGGGCGACTTGATCGTGGCGCCGGGCGCCGATGGCTTCGGGGGCTGGACCGACCGCGAAATGGCTCTGTGCACGCAATACACTGCCGCGGTGCTCGCGCAACGTTTGCGCAGCAACCAAGAGCTGGCGGCTGAAGTTCGATCTTACTAGTCCTCACTGTTTTATCCCCTTCGCAAACCGAGAATACGATGGGCCCGATTCCTCCTGCCCGAGTGCGTCCAGTTTCACTTAAAATGCGCGGAAAATGAGCTAGCCCCACCCGACGGCGGAAGTCGCACTACGCTTTGTCAGAACAGTGCAGGGACTCTTGTTGGGATGCTGATGTATGTGCTGAGGGTCGAGAAAATCTTGCCGCATCCGCCTGGGAAGCCGGATCGTACGATTGCCGCTGAGTTCCTTGTGTTGAGTACCCTGTTCATCGGCGCATCGGCGTTCATCTGCGTGAAACTGGTGGCGAGGGACACGATGCGCTGCGCTCAACCCCCGAATGATCCAAACGCGCCCGGAAAGTGGAGGAATGGAGCCGTATTGACCGGTGTGCTTCTGGGTCCTATTGTACGGATTGACCTTGCGATTCCTGGGACGCCGCAGCAGTCGTCGCCATTCTACGCAGCCAGTATCGGACTTATGAAATTGCGGTGGCCGAAGCACGCCTACGTTGTCGCGTGATTCTTGTTGATCTGCGCCTGATATTTCTCGTTCTGTCCATCCAGCCAGTTACCTGATACGCCATTCGGGGCGGGTATTTCCCATCGGCCGCGCGGCTTTTCATGCCTAAATAATGTGGGTGATTCCTACAGCAAAGACGTGTGTGCCAACCGAAGGAGGCGCCATGAAGAGCCGCGCCAGATTTTCTAGTTTGCTTGCATTCATCGTGTTGGCCATGATCCAGCTCTCCGCCTGCTCCGGCACACCTTCCACGTTCAACCAGGTGACGATTTCTCCGAGCGGAACGATCTTTCTGGGACAGGGCGGGACGATTCCATTGATCAGTGCGACGGTATTGAATGATACGAAGCTGAACGGCGGGCTGACGTTCACATTATTGCCGGTGGGAACCGGGACGCTGACGCAGCTGACTTCTACGACGGCCAGTTATGTGGCACCGGGTACGGTGACGGCTGAGACGATCGTGACGATTATCGCGACGTCGGTGGATTTTCCCAAGCAGTCGGCGACGCTGACGGTGAAGGTCGAGCCGCCGCCCGCGATCACGACGACTTCGCTGCCGGATGCGACTTTGAACCAGGCTTACAGTGCGCCGATCACGGCGACTGGGGGAGTGCCGCCGCTGGCGTGGACTTTGTCGTCGGGAACGCTGCCGGCAGGATTATCTTTGGGTTCGAGCAAGACTGACACGGTGAACATTACCGGCAAGGCTACTACGGCGGGAGTGTCCACGTTTACGGTGACCGTGACAGATGCTACGGGAGCTTCCACCACTTCGGTCGAGTTTCAGATTGTGGTGAGCAGCTTGGCGTTCACGACGACGTCGCCCCTGCCAGCTGGGACGGTGAACGTGCTCTATCCCGGCGTGCAATTCGCGGCGACAGGCGGGACATCACCTTACACATTTTCAGTGGCGAATGGCTCGACTTTGCCGCCGGGGCTGACGCTTACGAATGGAAATCTGACGGGCACGCCGACGACGGTGGGAAATTACAGCTTCGGCATCAGCGTGACGGACAGCGGAACTCCGCCGGCGGTGATCACCAGTACGTTCACACTGGTGGTGAATCCGGCGCAGGACCTGACGCTGCTTACCGGGCCGTATGCGTTCAGCTTCAGCGGATACAATGCTTCTGGATTCGTGGCCGCGGCCGGGACAATTACTACGGACGGCAACGGCACGATCACCGGGGGCGAAGCGGATATCACGACGCAGCAAGCGAACACACTTTACAAAAACATCACCGGGAGTTACACGGCGGGACAGGATGGACGCGGGACGATCACTTTGACCAGCGTGACGGGATCGCCGACTTTTGCATTTGCGATTGATACGGGCGGGTCGGGGCATGGTCGGCTAATCGAATTTGACGCTGCGCCGATTGTGACGCGGGGATCGGGGCGGCTGGAGTCACAGAGCGTTTCGACTTGCGTCGTGACCGGCACGGCGGCGAATACTTATTCCGGCACGTTTGCATTCGGCGGCGCGGGTTCTGCCAGCTCGAATGCTACAGGTGGCGCAGGGCCGGTGGCATTCGCTGGAACATTTACAGCTATACCGCCGATTTCGCCCGCGACGCAGGGAAGCCTGGGAAGCGGCGAAATGGATTCGAACGCGCCCAACAATGTGCAGCTCGGCAGCGGCGGGAACACAGTGTCGGGCACCTACCAATCGGGACCGGATGCGACGCACTGCACCATGGCGCTCACCACAACCGGGCTAGCGAATCTGGATTACGACGTGTATCCGATCTCAATCGACGAGGCGTTTCTGATCGAAACCGACAACAACAGCCAGACTTCTCCGTACGTGACGATCATCGACATGAAGCAGCAAGTCGGGCAACCGTTCTTCACCGGTTCGATCAGCGGAACGATGGCTGGCGGAGTGAGCGGACAGGTGCTGTCAGGAAGTTATCTGCCCTACGTGTCGGTGATGCAGCTGGTGCCATCGGGGGCCAGCTTCGAATTTGCGCTCACAGACAACCAAGCAGGAACATCCACTAGTCTCGCTCCACAAAATGTCACCTACACTGCCGATCAGTTCGGCCGCGTGGATACTTCCGGGTTCACGGTCAACGCAGTATTTGAGCCTATTTTTTACTTAGTGAGCGACGACGAGGCGTTTGTGGTGAGCATAGTGAATGGCGACCCGATCTCGGGGCATCTGGATACGCAGACGCTCAGTTCGTTCACGCCGGCGAGTATTAATGGAACGCTGGTAGAAGGGACATCGGCGCCGGCTGTGACGACGGATCAAAATTTTTCGGGCTTCCTGACGTTTAATGGCTCGGTGACGCCGGCAACCATTGTCGGAGTGCAGGACGAAAGCACTGCGGCCGCGAATACGCCGGCGGAGGCGGTGGCGGGGACATACGTGCTTTCCGCAACGGGCGCGACGGATGGGAGCGGGACGGTTACGTTGACCTCGCCTGCGGCTTTCACCGGGGCGTTTTACATCGTGTCGCCGACCAAGCTAGTGATGATCACGACGACTACGGGCGATGCGAATCCGGTCTTGGTGATCGTCGGGCATTAATTTCCGGCGGGGGCGGATCGGACGGAGGAACTAGGGTCGGTTCCGGACCGCTATTGCCGCCTCACCGCTCGCGCACGGAATGCGCCGCCACGAGTTCGAAAGTGAAGTCAGATACGCATGTCCCGCTTCGCGGGACGGGCGCTACAAATTCCAAAGCCTGTCACCACTGCGTCGTGTTTGATGCGATGAGCCCTGCCGCGACCCCTACAATTTAATACGCCCAGCGCATCAGGACTGCGCCGGTGGTGTAGCCGGCGCCTACCGCGATCAGCAGGACGAGGTCGCCTTTGCGGAGGCGATTTTGTTCTACGGCATCCATCATGCCGAGGGGGATGGTGCCGGCGGTGGTGTTTCCGAAGCGATCGATATTGACGAGTACTTTTGAGTCGTCCACTCCCAGGCGTTCTTGCATGCCGCGAATGATGCGCAGATTGGCTTGATGCGGGACTACCAGAGCCAGATCTTTGCTGGTTAGTCCGTTGCGTTCGAGGATTGCGACGGCCAGTTCGCTCATGCGGCGCACTGCGTATTTGAAAACTTGCGCACCTTCCTGATGGACAAAGTGCATGCGATTGTCGATGGTCTGCTGCGTTGCGGGATGGAGCGAGCCGCCGCCGGGCATGTAGAGATTGCAGCCGCCCGAACCGTCCACATCGTGCACGAAATCGAGGATGCCTTCGGAATCGGAGGCGGCGGGTTCGACCAGGACCGCGCCCGCACCGTCGCCGAACAGAACGCAGGTGGCGCGGTCGGTGTAATCGAGGATGGAAGTCATCACGTCACTGCCGATGACCAGAACTTTCTTGTGCGCGCCGCTGGCGACAAATTGCGCGCCGACAGTGAGGGCATAGAGAAAGCCGGAGCACGCTGCGGACAGATCGAAGCCCCAGGCATTTTTCGCGCCAAGGTGATCCTGGATGAGGCAGGCGGTGGCGGGAAAAAGCATGTCGGGAGTGACGGTTGCGACGACAATGAGGCCGATTTCCTCGGGGCTGACGCCGCGGGCGGCAAGAACCTTGCGCGCTGCTTCCGCGCCCAAATGAGAAGACGCCACACCGGGGTCGGCGTAATGCCGCTCGCGAATTCCGGTGCGGGTGCGAATCCATTCATCGCTCGTGTCCACTCGTTTTTCCAGATCAAGATTGGTGACCACGCGCGGCGGAACGTATCCAGCCACTCCGGTAATTTTTGCGGCGATGCGTCGGCCCATTCAGTTCCCCCAGGAAGAACAGAAATTATAGAAATAAAATGAGTAGCTCGCGATTGTATGCAATTGGACGCGGGTGTGACAAGGGATTGTAGCGGGGGTTGCAGGTCAATTTCGGGCTAGCGCATCAATCAGGAGTCATCCCAAGGTCTGGCGCGAGAAGTCTCAGTGAGGCTCACGGCGTAAGCGAGGAAATGAGCGGTTTCGTGCATCACATCTGTCCCGGCGGGTTGGCGAACTTTTTCGCCAAAACGAACTTCCCTGCGTTCCATCCATGCCTGGCGGATCAGGCCGCACCATCCCGGATCGAGAAATTGCTCCGCCCACTTCACACTGGAGAGTTTCGAGTCTACGATTCCGCTGGCGCAGGTGTGTAGCATACGGCAACAAGTCAGCACTGCGAATGACTGACCGAATCGCGTGTTGAACCATCCGATCGGCCGATCGACTTCGGCGATAAACTGCCCAGCGAGCTCCTGAATGGAACTGGCCGCTTCACCGCGCAAGGCTTCCATCGATATGGGCGGCAAGAAAGTCTTCGGATCGGGCCCCGTAATTATGATGCCTCGCTCGCGGAGAATCCATCGAACGTGCCATCGATTGTCGTGAATCGAAAGCACCAATGTTGTGCTGCCGTTGTCGAGGTACCAAACCGGTTCTACACCCACCGCATCAGGCCGATTCAGTAACTCCGCAGTAAGATAGGACCCTTCCAGGTGTTCGGCTGGGTAACTTCCCAGAGCGTGGACGTGGCTGTGGATCGCCTCTAACGATTTTACGTCTGCATCGCGAAGTTCAACTTTTGTCAGGACCAGGAAGTCAACGTCGCTATCGAGATCGAAGTCGCCTGTGGCGAGTGAGCCGACAAGATACGCGCCGATAAAGTTGCATTCGAGTGCGCTCTGAACGCGTGCGACGAATTGGTGCAATACGGAAGCCAGCTCAGGGTAAACGTCGTTTTGCAGGTTCTTCATAGCTCAAACCTACAGAAGTCGATCAATCCAAGACAACTGTCTCGAGATCAAAGTTTAAGGCATGGGGGTCAACTGCTGTGGCTGCGGTTTGGCTCCCCTGTTCATCCTCCTTTCGGAATGAAACCCGGAACCCCGGTTGTGACCACTGCATTCAGTCTCCGTCTGATCTGAATGCGATTGATTTCCTCGAGCGCGTCCTGCGGAAGAGCCGAGATGTCGAAACTCTCTCTGGCGCGGGCCGCGTTCTTGGGCGTGGTAAGCAGAGCCGTGCCGCGCTGCACGGCCCAAGCAAGCAGGACTTGCGCCGGCGTCTTTCCCACTCGCGCGGCGATCGCTGAAATGACAGGATCCTCGAGCAGTCCCGGCCTCATCCCGTGACCCAGCGGCGCAAAAGCCAAGAACACAATTCCGTTCTGCTTGCAGTAATCCAATAGCTCGGTTTCCGGCAAATACGGATGCGATTCTACCTGGATCACGGCTGGCTTGATTCTGGCTGACTCGTAGATGGGCTTCAGTTCGTTTAGACCGACGTCGGAAAGCCCGATGGCGCGACACTTGCCGTGATCGACCAGTGTTTCCAGCGCTTTCCAGGTGTCGAGCAAAGTCACGCCGTGGTCGTAAAGGATATTGCCGTCTTGATCGCGCGGATCCTGGTCGTCGCCGGGTTGAAATGCGAAGGGAGTGTGAATGAGATAGAGATCCAGATAGTTGAGCCTGAGTCTTTCCAGACTCGCTGCGAAGGCCGGTTCGACGCGCTCGGGGCGGTGATTGGAGTTCCACAGTTTTGTGGTGACGAAAATGTCTTCGCGCGCGATGTTTCCAGCTGCAAGTCCTGCTTGCAACGCTTGGCCTACCTCGCGCTCGTTCCGGTAGCGTTCCGCGCAATCAAAGTGTCGAAATCCGGCTTCGAGTGCGGCTGCGGTAGCGGTCATGGTCACGGTTGGGTCGGGAATCAAGGTGCCGAAGCCGAGTGCGGGCATGCGGGCGGCACCGTTGTGCAGTGGAATTCTGCTCATCCGCAGATCAACAGGTTCAGCCATGGTCACCTTCGAGTCGTTTGATACCAGCGTGCTTGCGCCCGAGAATTATACCGCTGCGGGCAGTAAGACAGCGGCTTTAGGCCCGCCGGCACGTCATGGCAAGTTTGCTTGAATGACAGAACCGCAACGACGGCCGTGGTGCGCGCGTCGCTTGTGACGCCGCAGGCGGCATGATTTATTCGTAGCGCAGCGCGACCATGGGATCGACTTTTGTGGCGCGGCGTGCGGGAATGTAGCAGGCCAGGAATGCGACGCCGGCCAAGGCGAGGGCGACGGCGACGTAGGTGATCGGATCGCTGGGCTTGACGCCGTAGAGAAACGTGGTGATCAAGCGCGCCAGACCGAGCGCCAATGCGGCGCCGACTACGACGCCGATACAGGTGAGCTTCAGTCCCATCTTGGTGACCAACTTCAGGACGTCGGCCGGCTGCGCGCCCAGAGCCATGCGGATTCCGATTTCGTGGGTGCGCTCGTTCACCGAGTACGACATCACGCCGTAAATGCCGACGGCGGCCAGCAGGATTGCGACACTGGCGAAAATTCCGAGCAGCTGCATGTAGAAACGCCAGTCGCCGAGCGAAGCGCCTAATACTTCTTGCATGGACCCGATGTTGCTGAGGGGCTGATCGGGATCTATGTTGGCGACGGCCTGCTTTACGCTGGCGACCAGGCCCGCCTGACGGCCCAGCGACGTGCGTAAAACCAGATTCTCGTGCAAATGAGCGCGGGTTGCTCCACCGGGAAAAATGGCCGGTTGCTGAAGGTAGGGAGCGTAAACGAACGCGGGCGTCTCTCTGCCCAGGCCACGATGTTTTACATCTCCTACTACGCCGACGATCTGCCTGGGGCGCGGCTGATCCACGGGGTAAGGATCGTAGCGCAGCAAGATCTGCTGTCCGATGGGGTCCTCGTTGGAAAAGTATTTGCGAACGAATGCTTGGTTTACGACGATCACCCAGGGAGCGTTCTCGCTGTCGTGCTCGTCGAGATAGCGTCCTTTCAGCAACGGAATTTTCATCGTGCTGAAGATTCCAGAACTTACCTCGCTGTATCCGGCGTTCGGGCGGTCATCGGGAGGCGGCGCCGGATGCCCGAGGATTGAAAATGTGTAGGATTCGACGCAGCAGCGCAAGGGTAAGGCGCCGATGATCGCGGCGGACTCAACTCCTGGCAGGACGCGAACGTTATCGAGCAGACGAGTATAAAAATTGGTAGCCGTGGGCAGAGTCTTTTCCATGTCGCCGCCGGGAACGCGCACCAGATACTTGCCGCCTTCGGGGAGTTGCAGATCCATGGTGAGCAGGCGATTGTAATCGAATCCTGGATTGACTCGCTTCAAATGCAGGATGGTGTTAATCATCAGGCCCGCGCCGACCAGCAACACCATGGCGAGGGCCACTTCGGAAATCACCAAGGCGTGGCGCGCGAAGCGGCTGGACGTAGACGTCGTTTTGCGTTCGCTTTCGCGCAACACTGCATTGAGATCGGGTCGTGAGGCGCGCAGAGCCGGCGCCAGTCCAAATAGAACGGCGGTGAGAAGCGAAATTCCCAGCGTAAACAGGAGCACGCGGCCGTCCAAGGTGATCGTCTCGGCGTTGGGGAAATCTCCTCCGGCTAGCGCGAGGAACACTCGAATGCCGACGAGCGTCAACACGGTGCCCAGCACGCCTCCGATGACTGCGAGCAGAGCGCTTTCCGTGAGCAACTGCTGCACCAGGCGGCGGCGTTCGGCGCCCAGAGACATGCGCAATGCATATTCTTTGCGGCGGGTTTCGGTGCGGAACTGCATCAGGTTGGCGACGTTCACGCAGGCGATCAACAGGACGAACGCAACGGCGCCGAGCAGCGGATACAGCGCGCTGCCGGCGCCACGGTAAAGATCTTCGTGCAGAGGAAAAACCTTAGCGCCCAGGCCCTTATTGGTGGACGGATAATCCTGTTCCAGGCGTCGCGCAATCACGTCCATTTCTGCTTGCGCTTGCGCCAGAGTCACGCCGGGCTTCAGGCGCGCCACGGGCATAAGCCAGTGATCAAAGCGCGCATTGTAGCGGGCGTTGCCGGGATTGATGGGCTGCCAGAGATCAATCGGGAAGCCATAGAAGGGAGCGAAACCCGGAGGCATCACTCCGACGATGGTGGAAACGATGCCCTCGATATTCAGCGTTCTTCCCAGCACGCGCGGGTCGCCGCTGTACTCGCGCTTCCAGAAGGGAGTGCTGATGACGAGGGCTTGCGAGAGGTCTTGCTGCTCGTCCTCCTGAAAAATGCGGCCGAGGATCGGCTTGGCACCCAGCTGGGCGAAAAAGTTGGGCGTGACGTATTGCGTCTGCAGAGGCCGCGGCTCGCCCAGACCGGAGACGATGGCCGGGTCCGTGAAACTGCTGAGCGAAATATCTTCGAAGACGTGGTTCTGTTTTTTCCAGTCTACGTTTTCGGCGATGGGAGGAGGCTGCAGAGAGTCGGGGTGAGCTTGGTCGGCTTGCCAAATCACGACCAGGCTTTGCGGTTGGGGATAAGGCAGTGGGCGGTATAGCAGCGCGTTCATCACGCTGAAAATCGTGCTGTTGGCGGCGATTCCGAAGGCGAGGGACAGGACGACTACGGCGAGAAAGCCGGGGCTCTTGCGCAGGCCGCGTGCGGCGAATTTTGCGTCGGCCCAGAGAGTCTCGAAAAACTGAGGGATTTGCATGTCCGCCTTACCTCCTCGGCCCTGGCGGGAATTCGCGCGGGGCCGCGCCGGACTTTACGGAACGATTGCACGGAACAATTGCACGGAACTTCGGAGGCCCAGATCGCTTAGTTCTACCGTGGCTGCCAGTTCTGCTACCTGGTCTGACGCAGCTAGAAGCAGAACGGTAGCTTCCCGGCTGGCTCATAGTCTCATACGAGGCCGGGAGCCCGAAAGTTCCGCAGTTTCTCCGGTTGCTCTACGAAGACTGAGGAAGGATTTCGAACCGATAGGTGATTTCGGCGGTTTTGCTAAGCATGGCGGCTACCGAGCAGTATTTATTTTGGCTCAGTTCGATGGCGTCGCGGACGGCTTTTTCTTCCAGGCGGCCCGAGAGGCGGTAGACCATTTCGATTTTGGTCCACACGGTCGGCGGGTCTTTGGCGCGTTCGCCGGAAATTTCGATCTCGAGGGTGGCGAGTTTCTGTCGTTTTTTTTCGAGGATCAGGACGACGTCCACGGCGGTGCAGGAGCCTAAAGCGCCTAGCAGCATCTCCATAGGGCCGGCGGCGGAATTGCTTTTGCCGTCGAATGGTACGGCGCGACCGGATGGCATGGTCGCGAGGAAGTCTTCCTGGCCTACCCACTTTACTTTGGCTGTCGGCATGGTCTGCTCCTGCGAAATTAGGCGGCACGAATTGCGAAATAAACTTTAGCGGGGATTGTGTGGCGCGTCCAGTGCGGCGGACCGTGGCGCGCCTGCGCGAAGCCTCGTTGACGAAGTGGTTTTGGGGTGTGCTACCCTCGCAGCGCGAACACGGGAGGATTGGGCGCGATGCGATGTGATTGGCGGCGGGTCATGATTTTTGGGATTTTTGTGGGCGTGCTTTGCGACGGGCGCAGTTCGTGGGCGCAAAGCAAGGCGGGTCGCGCTGGTGACGCGGTGAATTTGAACAATCAGGGGCTGGAACGCTACAAGAAGGGGAAGGTGGACGAAGCGATCGAGCTATACCGCCAAGCGCTGGCGCTGAATCCGAACTTTCCGGAGGCGTTGAGCAATCTAGGACTGGCGCTGGACGCCACGGGGAAGGACGACGATGCGATTTCGGATTTCGATAAGGCGCTCGCGATCAAGCCCAGCGACGCGGTGACGGAAAGCAATCTGGGGCTGGCGCTGTATCACGAGAAAAAATATGACGATTCGCTTGCGGCTTACCGCAAAGCGCTCGGACTGAATCCGAAATTTCCGCAGGCGTACAACGGCCTGGGCGCGGTGCTATTTGCCTCGGGAAATGCCGCCGACGCGATTGCGGCTTACCGCCGGGCGCTCGAGCTGATGCCGCGTTATGTGGATGCGCTCAATAATCTGGCGGCAGCGCTGGATGCGACGCGGCAGTGGAACGAAGCGATTCCGATTTACCAGCAGGCCATGGCCCTGGAGCCGAATTCGCTGGAGCTGCAAACGAATTATGCGATGGCGCTGGGGAATGCCGGACGCGACGAAGAAGCTACGGCGCAATACCGCGAGATCCTGGCGCAACATCCGGATGAATCGCACGCGTGGTTCGCGCTGGGGCATCTGCTGTACAAACAGGGCCAGCTGGATGAGGCCGCCAGCAGTCTGGAAAAAAGCCTGGCGCTCAAACCGGAGCAGGCTGACGCGGATTTTAATCTGGCGCTCGCATATCAGGGCCAGGGGAAGCTGGACTTGGCCATCGCCACGTTTCAGAAAGGACTGGCGCTCAAGCCCGGCGACGCTCACGCGATTTATAACTTGGGCTACGCGTATTTGCTGGCGAGCGATCCGGCGAAGGCCGCGGACTATTTTCAGAGGGCTTTGCAGCAGCAGGCGAATTTCGTGCAGGCGGAGATTGGCTTGGGCGCGGCAAAAATGCAGCTGGGCGATCTGAACGGGGCGCAGGCTGCATTTACGAAAGTGATCGCGGAGCATCCGGATAATGCAGATGCGCGATTTAATCTGGGGAATGTGCTTTTCAACAAGGGACAGTATCAAGAGGCAGCCGAGACTTATCGCGAGGCCAACCGGCTGAATCCGAATCTGGCGCACGCGCACTACAATTTGGCAATGGCGCTGCTGCGATTGAAAGATCCGGATGCTGCGCAGGTGGAATTCAAGGAGGCGACGCGGTTGGATCCGAAGCTCATTGCCCCGAAATGAACGCTTTCATTTTTGTTCGCGGCTTCGGGGAGCGTCTGTAAACATCGCGTGGTAGATCAGGTGCGTGGCCGAATCAATCGACTGCTCGAGTTCTGCCTTGGGTAATTGCCCGGCCTGCGCGAGGAGACTCCAGAAAAAAGTATCCATGGCGCGGGCGAGGCCGGGAATGTCCACCCGGCGGCGTGCGCCGGGCAGCGTTTGCAGGAATTGAAAGACGCGCAGGACACGGCCGGTGGTCCAGTTGTGAATCTCGCGTTGTTTTCTTAACAGCGACGGATCGGAGAGCGCGGCCTCCTGCCAGGCACGGTAGGCGCCGAGATAGCGGAGA
>DATNLN010000232.1:0-29818 GCA_035602855.1 Candidatus Acidiferrales bacterium | reverse complement strand
CTGATCGGGGTGTGGGGCAGCGAGCGGCGGCTATATGCGGCGATCAAATTTTTCTTGTACACGCTGGCCGGATCCGTGCTGATGCTGCTGGCGATCCTGGCGATTTATTATTACCGCAACACATTCGACATGCGCGAAATTTTGGCGCACCCGTTTACGGCGCAGGCCGGCTGGCTGCAGAAATGGCTTTTCTGGGGATTCTTTTTCGCGTTTGCGATCAAGGTGCCGATGTTCCCCTTCCACACCTGGTTGCCGGACGCGCACACCGAGGCGCCGACGGCTGGTTCGGTGATACTGGCCGGCGTGCTGTTGAAGATGGGGACGTACGGGTTTCTGCGCTTTTCGCTGCCCATGTTTCCCGACGCGACGGTGAAATACCGCGGCATCGTGATCGTGCTCTCGCTGATTGGAATTATTTACGGGGCACTGGTGTGCATGATGCAGAAAGATATGAAGAAGCTTATTGCGTATTCGTCGGTGAGCCACATGGGATTCTGCACGCTCGGGATTTTCGTTCTAACGCACCTGGGGATTTCCGGCAGCATTATTCAGCAAGTCAATCACGGCATTTCCACGGGCGCACTGTTCCTGCTGGTGGGCGTGCTGTATGAGCGGCGGCACACCCGGCTGATTTCGGAGTTCGGCGGACTTTCGACGCCCATGCCGAATTTCGCGGCGGTTTATTTGATTGTGACGTTGAGCTCGCTGGGCATGCCGCTGCTCAATGGGTTCATCGGTGAGTTCACGATTTTGCGCGGCGTGTTTGAAGTGAGCTGGCAGTGGGCGGCGTGGGGCGTGTTCGGCGTGATTCTGGGAGCGGCCTATTTGCTGTGGCTGTACCAGCGGGTGATGTTCGGCTCGGTCACGAATCCCGCGAACGAGCATTTGCCGGATCTGAATGCGCGCGAATACGCGACGCTGATTCCGCTGGTGATACTGGCATTTTGGATTGGAATTTACCCCGCGCCGCTTTTCAAGGTGGTGGAGCAGCCGGTGCGGCGATTGGTGGAGACCGTGCATCCGGGATACTACGCGGATTGGCATACGCCGGGCGAGAAGGCTGCCGCTGAATCCGGCGCAGTGGCTGCTCCAGCTACGGGAACGCCCCCGGCCGGACCCTCTGGCGCACAGGCCGAGGTGAAATAGGTGCCCTGGCAGAAGATCTTCGAGCAGACGCGCGGGGATTTCTTTCTCGTGTTGCCGGAAGCGATGCTGATATTTTTTGGCCTCGCGATTTTGCTGAGCGATTTTCTGCTGACCAAGCCGCAGAAAGCCTGGAATGCATTGACCGCGATGCTGGGAGTGGTGTTCAGCGGCGGCTCGCTGTACATGTTGCGGGCGTATGCGGCGCCGCCTTATGGCCCGACTCCGGGCTTCTACAATTCCCTGGTTGTTGATCCGTTTTTTATATTTTTTGGTTTCTTGTTTCTGGCGTCCACGGCGCTGGTGATTTTGATTTCGGTGCGGTACATGGAGATTGAGGACGAGCAGCACGGCGAATATTACGCGCTGATGCTGTTTGCCACCGTGGGGATGATGTTCCTGGCGTGCGGGAACGATCTGGTGGTGCTGTTCCTGGGCCTGGAGACGATGGCGCTGAGTTTTTATGTGCTCAGCGGATTTTTGCGGCGTGACCGGCGGTCGAACGAAGCGGCGATGAAGTACATGCTGATGGGCGCGTTCAGCTCCGGCATTTTGGCTTATGGATTTTCGATTTTGTATGGATTGGCCGGCTCGACGAACCTGGCGGTGATTCAGGATGCGATACAGCGGCGGCACGCGCAATTTCCGGGGACTGATCTGCTGACTTTTCTCGCTTTGGGGACCGTCGCTGCGGGAATATTTTTCAAGATTGCAGGCGTGCCGTTTCATCAATGGGCGCCGGACGTTTATGAGGGAGCGCCGACGGCGATCACGGCGTTCGTCAGCGGGGCTTCGAAGGCTGCGAGTTTCGCTTTGCTGCTGCGCTTGTTCCTGACGGTTTTCTGGCCGGTGAATCTGGATTGGGTGCGGATTATGGAGGCGGTGGGGGTGCTGTCGCTGACGGTGGGGACGCTGGCGGCGATCACGCAGACGAATATCAAGCGGCTGCTGGCGTACTCTTCCATCGCGCAGGTGGGATACATTTTGCTGGGGTTCGTGGCCGCGGTGAATCCGGACGGCACGTTGCACGAGCGCGGGTTGCAGGCGATGGCGTTCTATTTGTTTGTATACGTGTTTTTCAATACCGGGGCGTTTGCGGTGGTGATTTTGTTGCGGCGCAAGGGGATTATCGGCGATGAGATTGATGATTTGAACGGGCTGATCGAGCGCAGTCCGGGTGCCGCGGTGCTGATGCTGATCTTTCTGCTGTCGCTGGCGGGGATTCCGCCAACGGCTGGATTTGTGGCGAAACTTTTGATTTTCTGGGCGCTGATCGAGACGCATCACACCGTGCTGGCGGTTTTGGGCGTGCTCTATATTCTTCCTGCGGTGTATTACTATTTCCGGATGGTTGCGGCGATGTGGGTGCGAGAGTCGAGCGACAAGGTGCAGCCGGTGATTTCCTGGGCGCAGAAATTTGCGCTGGGAGCGATGGTGATTGTGACGCTCGCGGCTGGGATGTTTCCGGAGCAGTTTCTGCGTTTGGCGACGTATTCTATTCTTACGCCGTTCGGCCAATGATGGACGGCCAGTGACCGGCAGCGCCTAATGTCCTCCGACAATCCTGATCCTCGCAAACGGCCAAGCAGCGGCGCCACGCAAGTGGCGATGGCGATGGAGCTGCCCGTCATTCTGATCTTCAGCGTTGTAATCGCGGGCGGCGCGGGATATTTGCTGGATCGTTGGTTGCACACTTCGCCTCTGCTAACTCTCATTCTCGGTTTTCTAGGTTTCGGCGCGGGGGTGTGGGATGTGATTCGCCGACTCTCGCGCGCCGAAAAGACGGACGGCGGCGCCAATGGCGGGGGATGAGGAATTTTACAGCGCTGCGGAACGCCGCATCGAATGGTTGATTGCGGGAATCGGCGCGGCCGCAACCGCTGCGACCTGGTTTGTGTGGGGCCGCAGAGCCGCTGCGGGGCTGGCCGCCGGAGCGATCCTGTCCTGGGTGAATTATCGTTGGATGAAACAGGGAGTGGACAGGTTGGCGCGGCTTTCCACGGCTCAAGCGGGGACGCCACGCGCGCAGGTTCCGGCCAGTGTTTATTTGAAATTCCTGGGGCGCTACGCTTTGCTGATCGTCGCTGCGTATGCTATTCTGCGGGCCTTTAGACCTCCGCTAGCGAGCCTGCTGGCCGGATTCTTTTCCGTGGTTGCCGCGGTTCTGGTGGAAATGATGGGGCAGCTTTTCCGTCGCAGCCCGCCTCCAGAGGCGAGTTCCTGAAAGGGTGGAAATGGGAGAGGGATTACTGTGGGTTACGATTGCGCTGAACCGCTTGCTGGGCAAGCCGGTCGGCGCGTTGCTGGCTGCTTTGCACATCCATCCGGAAAATGCTGAATTTCCAATTCCCAACCATGTGGCTTTCGAGATCGTGGTTTTCGCGCTGGCCGCGGTTTTCTTTTTGTGGCTGCGCACGCGAATTTCGGTGGACCGCCCGGGAGGCACGCAGCAGTGCATGGAAGCGCTGCTGACGAATTCGATGGGCGTGGGGATTCGCGACCTGCTGGACGATAACGTGGGCCACGACGGGCAGAAGTATGTGGCGATGATTGGCAGCATCGGCCTTTTCGTTTTGATTTGCAACCTGGTTGGCTTGGTCCCCACGTTTATGTCGCCCACCCAGGCCGTGTCCGTGCCGCTGGGTTGCGCGATCGTGGTTTTCATTTATTACAACTGGGTGGGCGTGGTGAAGCACGGACTGCTCGGACACGGAAAGCATTTTCTGGGGCCCGATATGCAGATGCCGCCCCCCATCAGTTGGATCATTGCACTGCTCATGCTGCTGATTGAAACAGTGAGTAATCTTGCGAGGTTGCTGTCGCTCACTGTGCGTCTTTGGGTCAATATCCTGGTTAGCGAGATCCTCTACGTCTTGTTTCTTGGATTGATGCTGGAGATGTATTTGTTTCTAGGACATCTTGGGAAATTTGGTTATGCGGGCGCGATTATTCCGCTGCTGGGTCCTGTGCCATTTATTTTGCTGCACATTTTTGTGGCTGTGCTGCAGGCGTTTGTTTTTACGATTCTGCCCGTGATTTATGTGGCGGGCGCGGTTGGAGACGAGCACTAATGCGCGACGCGGCTTTATAGGTTCGTTGGCTGGCATTATCGCTGTCAGTGTGATCCCGGCTGCTTGAGGATGACGGGAGCCACCGCCTGGCGGCCAATTCATAACGAGGACGAGGAGAACACCATGAAGAGGTACGCGTTGTTTCTGCTGGGGGTGGTCGCGGTGATCATGTTCGCCCCGGCGGCGTTTGCGCAGGGGACGACCGGGGAAGCGGTGGCGACGAATTGGGTCGCGATTACTTCGGGGTTCGCGATGGCGATTGCTTCGGCGGCTGGCGGTTACGCGCAGGCGAAAGCTACTGCGGCGGCTTGCGAAGGATTGGCACGCAATCCGGGGGCGGCGGCTGCGATTCGTTTCGCGCTGATTCTGGCGCTGGTGCTGATCGAGTCCATGGCGCTGTACACGTTTGCGATTGTATTTTTGAAGGTTAAGTAGACTTCAGGCGTAAATTTCAGACCCGGAAGTTCGCGAGAAGCGAGCTTCCGGGCTTTTTGCTTTTAGGGTGGTTCGGAGCGCGAAGAGCAACTGCGCCGGCCTGAAGACGGTCGCCCCCACTGCAAAGGCAACGAGGGCGGGCAAGACGCCGGAACTTGGGAAAACTGTGGCGCTTCCCGGAGCGCCCGCCGCGGCAGACCGTGTCTAATGCAACGTAAGAGAATCGGCAGCGGCTTTGGCGAAGTCCAGGACGCGGCCGGGCAGGATGCCTAGGTAGAGGGTGCCGATGGCGGCGATACTTAGGGCTAGGACCAGCGTGGGGGCGACTTTCGATGGCGTGTAGTCTTTCGACGGCTCCCAGAAATACATGGCGATGATCACGCGCAGGTAGTAGTAGGCGCCGACGATGCTGTTCAGGGCGGCTATCACTACGAGCCAAACGATGCGGGAATCGAGCGCCGCTTGAAACGCGAAGAATTTTCCGAGGAAGCCGCCCGTGGCGGGCAATCCCAGCAGCGAAAACAAAAACAAAGCAAAACAGACGGCGAGGACTGGTTGCTTGGTTCCCAGGCCAGCATAGTCGGTGATTTCCAGGCGTTGTTCATCTCGCTGGCCCAGGTGCGCTATTACCAGGAAGGCGCCGACTTTCATCAGGGCGTAAGCGGCTAGATAAAAGAGCACAGCCGCGACGCCGTAAACGGTCCCTGCGGCGAAGGCGACCAGAATGTATCCGGCGTGCGCGATGGAGGAATATGCCAGCATCCGTTTCACGTTGCTCTGCACCACCGCCGCGAAATTGCCGATGCACATCGTCAGGGCCGCGGAAATCCAGATGGCCCAGAACCACAGGTTGTTTGCCGTGCCGAACCCGACGTAGAAAATTCGCAGCATCAGCGCGAACGTCGCGGCTTTCGGTCCGGACGCAAGCAGGGCGGTGACGGGTGTGGGGGCGCCTTCGTAAACGTCCGGGCCGTAAATCTGAAACGGTGCCGCGACGACTTTGAAGCCCAGGCCGACGAAGATCAGCGCCAGGCCGATGACGGACAGCGAATCAAGGCGTCCTTGCTCGCTGATTAATTTTTCGAGCGCGGCTTGCACCTGATCAATGCGCGTGGTGCCCGTCGAGCCGTACACCATGGCAATGCCGTAGAGAAAAAATGCAGTGGCGAAGGAGCCGAGGATGAAATATTTCAGCGCGGCTTCATTCGATTTAGTCGCGCGACGACGGAAGCCGGCGAGGATGTAGGTGGAGATGGAGCTCATTTCCAGGCCGATGAACGCGGTGACCAGTTCGTTTGCGCCGGCGAGGATGCCCATGCCGGCCGCGGCGAACAGCACCAGGGAATAATATTCGCCGCGCTGGATGCCTTCCTGCTCGAGATATTGCATGGAGCCGAGGATCGCCAGAGCCGCGGAGCCGATTACGACTACGTGGACGAAAATGCTGAAGGCGTCGGCGCTGATTAGGTTGTTGTAAGCCATGCCCTGCTCGAGGGCCATCACACGCACCGCGCCGAGAGCTGCGAGCGTACCGATGAAGGCCAGCCAGCCTAGCGCGCGCTGTTTTGCGGGGCCGAGGATCGGGTCTGCGATCATGATCGCGATGCCGAACAGGCACAGCACAATTTCCGGCGCGAGGCGATGCAGATTCTGGAGCTGCTCAGCGGGAAACTGGATCACGGCTGCACCGTCCGTCGCGCGATGGAGGCGAGCCAGCCGTCATGCGGCAGCTGCAGTGGCGGAAGCGGCTGCGCTGGCGCGAGCAGCATCGTTTGTCCGGCAGCGAGCGCGGCCGGGTGCTGCGGCCGCCTAGCAGCGTTCTCCGCGTGGCCGAGCGATTGCTGCACCAGGCTATCGGTTGCCGCCTGCATGCGATGTGTGAAGAGCGGGGAAGCGACGCCCATGAAGAGAATCGCCAGGGCGACGGTGACGAGAATCAAGCGTTCGCGGCCGGAAGCGTCGGGCAGCGTGCGATTTTTCTCGTTGCTGAGTTCACCGAGCGCGACGCGTTGGTATGACCACAATAAATAAATGGCGGAGAGCACCGCGCCGCTGGCCGCCCAAGAGGCCCACGCGTGGTGATATTGGAAGACGCCGATCAGGATGAGAAATTCACCGATGAATCCATTCAGCGGGGGCAGGGCGAGCGAAGACAGGCAAACGAACAGGAAGAAAGCCATGAGCACCGGCATGGGGTTCACCAGACCGCCGAATTCTTTAATCTCGTAGGTGTGGCGGCGATCGTAAATCATGCCCAGGCCGAGGAACAGCGCCCCGGTAGACACGCCGTGACTGATCATTTGAAAAACAGCGCCTTGGAATGAAATGGTGGTGAAGGAAAAAATTCCGAGCACGACAAATCCCAAGTGGCTGACGGAGGTGTAGGCGATCAGCCGCTTGAAATTGGGCTGAACGGTGGCGACCAGCGCGCCGTAGACGATGCCGATAATTGCTAGCACGCCGATGAGCGGGGCCATGCGGTGCGCGGCGTCTGGGAACAGCGGCAGGCAAAAGCGCATCATGCCGTAGGTGCCGAGTTTCAGCATTACGCCTGCCAGAATCACGGAGCCGGCGGTGGGAGCTTCCGTGTGTGCGTCTGGCAGCCATGTGTGCAGCGGGAAGAGCGGGACTTTGATGGCGAAAGCCAGGAAGAACGCGCCAAAAAGCCAGAGTTCGGTGTGCGGCGGAAGCAGAATGTAGCCCCGTTGCAGGCGCGCGGCAAGTTCGGGCAAATCGAAAGTGCGGACCAGTCCTTGCGTGCCGCTGAGATTGTAGAGCCACAGAATTGCGACCAGCATCAGGATGGAGCCGAACATGGTGTAGAGGATGAATTTCACGGCGGCGTAGATGCGGCGGGTGTGTCCCCATATGCCGACCAGGAAATACATGGGAATCAGCGTCAATTCCCAGAAGACGAAGAAGAGGAACAGGTCGAGGGAAACGAAAACGCCGATCATGGCCGTTTCGATCACCAGGAGCGCGACGAAGAAGCCTTTCACGTATTCGTGGATTGAATTCCAGGAACAGAGGATCGCAAGCGGCGTCAAGAAAGTCGTGAGCAGCACGAG
This sequence comes from Candidatus Acidiferrales bacterium, assembly GCA_035602855.1. Taxonomy (GTDB): domain Bacteria; phylum Acidobacteriota; class Terriglobia; order Acidiferrales; family UBA7541; genus Palsa-295. Next base: position 22,101 of record DATNLN010000232.1, on the reverse strand, counting down.
GAACAGGCTGATGCCGTCCACGCCGATGTGATATTGGATCGCGTCGCCAATCCAGCGGTGATTTTCGACGAATTGATAACCGGAATTCGCAGAATCGAATTTGGGGACCAGGAACGCGAGCGAAATGACGAATTCCGCGAGCGAGACGGCCAGCGCGATGCGGCGAATCCAAGTGTGATCGTCCGAACGCAGCATCAGCAGCGCCGGCAGACCCAGCAGCGGCAGGAATATGATCACCGAAAGCGAATAAGATTGCGTTTCCACGCTAGCGCACCATCCCCCAGAGCCCGATCATCAGCACCGTGACGCCCACCGCGCCAATCACCACCCAGGTAGCGTAGCTGCGCGCGTTGCCGGATTGAATTTCGCGCAGTTCGCTGCCGGATTCGCGGGCGACGCGGGCTACACCGTTCACCGTGCCGTCGATCACGGTTTCATCGAGCCCGTGCCAAAGCACGTTGGTCGAAATCCAGAGCAGCGGCCGGATGATTGCGGCGTTGTAGAGTTCGTCCACATAATATTTGTGTAGCACGAGCGCGTAAGGCGCGCGCAAGCTTTCCGCCAATTTCTTCGGCAGTTGCGGGTTCTTGATGTAGAACCACCAGGCTACGAGCAGCCCGGCGAGCGCGATGAGCACGGGCCAGCCGATGAGCGCGTGCAGCAGCATCATTCCGGGGGGTTCGGCGGCTTCGACCGCGCTTGCGGCGCCTGTGGGAGCGTAAGAGGCGAAGACTGGATGCAGGAATTTCTCGAAGTAATCCGTGCCGCCGACCAGATGCGGCGCGGCAACCCATCCGCCGACCGTTGAAAGAACGGCGAGAAAAATTAATGGCACGGTCATGTTGCGCGGCGATTCGTGGACGTGGACGGTATGCTCGTCGTAGCGCGGCTTGCCGAAGAAAGTGAGGAAAATCAGGCGGAACATGTAGAACGAAGTGAGGCCCGCAGCAATTAGGCCCAGAAGCCAGAGCCAGACGTTCGCGTTGGGGCCAGAGCGGGCGGCGTCGAGGATTTCGTCCTTGCTGAAAAATCCGGCGAATCCGGGAATGCCCGTGATGGCGAAGGTCGCGATGAACATGGTCCAGAACGTAATCGGGATCTTGCTGCGCAGTCCGCCCATGTGCGGCATCTCCTGGTCGCCGCCCATGGCGTGAATCACGCTGCCGGCCGCCAGGAACAGCAGGCCTTTGAAGAATGCGTGAGTCATTAGATGGAATACACCCGAGGCGTAGGCGCCGACGCCGAGGCCGAGGAACATGTATCCGAGCTGCGAGACGGTTGAGTAAGCGAGAACTTTCTTAATGTCCGTCTGCACCAGGCCGATGGTGGCGGAGTAGAACGCCGTGAGCGCGCCGACCAGCGCGACGACGAACATGGCGAACGGCGCGCGCGAGAAAAGTGGGTTCATGCGGGCGATCATGTACACGCCGGCGGTGACCATGGTGGCGGCGTGGATTAGGGCGCTGACGGGCGTGGGGCCTTCCATCGCGTCCGGCAGCCAGACATAGAGGGGTAGCTGCGCGGATTTGCCGATTGCACCGGTGAAGAGCAGCAGGCTGATCGCAGTAAGGACGCCGGTGGGAACGAACGTTTCCGGCTGCATGTTCGCGAGCTGTTTGAAGATGGTGCTGAAGTCCACCGATTTGAAAGTCCAGAAGAGCAGCAGGATGCCGATGGTGAATCCGAAGTCGCCGATGCGCGTCGTGATGAAGGCTTTTTTGCCCGCGCTGATCGCGGACTGCTTCAGGAACCAGAATCCGATGAGCAAGTAGCTGCACAGACCCACGCCTTCCCACCCCACGAACATCAGGACGACGTTCGCGGCGAGGACTAGAGTGAGCATGAAGAAGACGAACAGATTCAGATAACTGAAGAAACGATAGTAGCCTTCTTCGTGCGCCATGTAGCCGGTGGAATAAATGTGCACGAGCAGGCTGACGAAGGTGACGACGCCGAGCATGATGATAGTGAGCTGGTCAATCTGCAGGGAAAAATCCACTTTGAATTGGCCTGCGGTGATCCATGTGAAGTAGGTCTTCACCCAGGGGATCTGGTCAGCCGCAAGCTGGGAAAATTCACGGACGGCTTCGGCAGCGGAAAGAAATGCCAGCGCCACCGACCCAATGCCAATCGAATTTACGATGGTCTTGGAAAAATTCTTGCCCAAAAGGCCGTTGATCGCTGCGCCTAGTAGAGGCAGGGCGATGAGGATCCAGAGATGTTCGAGTATGAACATTAGAATTTAAGTAGGTTTATGCGATCGATGTTCAGAGTTTGGCGATTCTGATACACGGTGATGACGATGGCGAGGCCGACGGCAGCTTCGGAGGCGGCGACGACGATCACGAAAAAGACGAACACCAGGCCATCGAGCTGGTTATGCGCGCGCGCGAAGGCCACGAACGCCAGGTTCACGGCGTTCAGCATCAGCTCGATGGCCATGAAGATGGTGATGATGTTGCGTTTGAATACAAACGCGATGATGCCCAGGCCGAACAGGATGGCGCTCAACACCAGGTAATACGAAATGGGGACTATGCTCATTCGTCCTTCTTCGCCAAGACCAGCGCGCCGAGAATGGCGATCAAAATGAGGATGGAGGTAGCTTCGAACGGGAACAGATATTTCTGAAAGAGCTGCGCGGAAAGTTCGCGCGTCGAGACTGACGCGTTCGAGGCCCCTACGCCGTTGGCAATTTGCTGGCCGATAAGGGAGTGCGCCATCCAATGCGCGAGCGCAAGAAGCAGGAAGATGCCGAGCGCCAGTCCGGCGTATTTCGCCAGTTGGCTGTAGTCGGTGCGTTCTTCGACGCCTGCATTGAGCAGCATGATTACAAAGACGAACAGCACCATGATTGCGCCGGCGTACACGATGATCTGCACCGCGGCGATGAACTCTGCTCCGAGCAACAGATAGAGCACGGCGAGCGAGACCATGACCAGAATGAGCGAGAGCGCGCTGTGAATTGGCTCGCGCGCGAGGATCAGCGTGAGCGCGCCCAATACGGCGAGCAACGCACAAACGAAGAAGACGACAAAGGGCAGGGTCATCCGTGGTTCACCAGCAGCGGCCAGACTTTTACCAGCGCCGTGATCACCAGGTTCGCAAGCGAAACAGGCAGCAGAAATTTCCAGCCGAAGGACATCAGCTGGTCGTAACGCAGGCGCGGCAGCGTGGCGCGCGTCCAGACATAGAAAAACATGATGAGGCCGACTTTCAGCAAAAACCAGAACGGCCCTTGGATGACGGCGAGCGCGACCGGATGCAGGCAGACCAGACCGATCAGCAGAGCGCCCGTAGTGACAACGATTAGTTGGATACGCGCGATGCCGCGTGCCAGGACTACCGTGTCATAGGCAAGGTAGACTGCCAGCACGAGCAGGCTTGCAGGCGGAAGGTAACGCAGGAAAGTCCAGGACTCCGGGAAGGGCGAGAGCCAGCCGCCGAAGAAGAGAATGGTCGCCAGACAGGACACCGTGATCATATTTGCGTATTCGGCCATGAAGAACATGGCGAATTTGAAGCTCGAGTATTCGGTGTGGAAGCCGCCCACCAGTTCGGTTTCGCCTTCTGGGAGATCGAAGGGCGCGCGATTGGTTTCCGCGACGGCGGACATGAAATAACAGAGGAAGCCGACGATCTGCGGGAATGAGCCGTGGCCCGCATAAAAAATATTCCAGTGCCAGAACGGGCCGCTCTGACGCGCGATCATCTCGTTGAAATTCAGTGTTCCGCTTAGCAGCACCACCCCGACCACCGCGAGCGTCAGCGAAACTTCGTAGCTGATCATTTGTGCGGAGCTGCGCAGCCCGCCGAGCAGAGGATATTTGCTGTTGGAAGACCAACCCGCGAGCGCGACACCGTATACACCCATCGAGGTTATGGCGAAGACGAACATCAGGCCGATGCTGCTATTGGCGACGATAAGCGTGGATTCGCCGAGCCACTGTACGCTGGGCGGGCCGAAGGGAATCAGCGCGAGAGTGGTCAAGGCAAGAGTGAGCGCGAGCATCGGCGCGAGGATGTAGACGAAGCGATCGGCGCTGGGAGGCGTGAGGTCTTCCTTGAACAGGAATTTGACGCCGTCGGCCAGAGGCTGCAGCAATCCATGCGCGCCGACATAGTACGGCCCCCAGCGCGATTGAATGTGCGCGATAACCTTGCGTTCAAACCAGGACAGGTAGGCCAGCGTCGTCATCAGCAAAAACATTAGACCGACGATTTTAGCTAGCGATACCACCAGGACTGGATGTTGGGTGATGAAATCCACGGCGTATCTTTGGCCTCTTTGGTAGAAGTCAGCTTGGAACAGTAACGGCCCAGGGAGCCGCTGGTAAAGAGAAAATCGTTGGCCGAAAAAATATTCCCCACCGGCACGTCGTAGGACGGTTCCGGCGCTTTGCAGGTTGCGGCGGAAGGCGGCGCGCCGCCGCCGAGCAGACTGGATACCGGCAAATCGTAGCCCGTGACGTTCTGGCGAATTTCATCGAACGCGGCCTCGGGCGTGCGCAAGCGGATGGGCGCGCCGACGCCCAACATGCCCAGCTGGTGCGAAAGAATGCGGATGAGGTCGAAATCGCTGCGCGGACCTTGCGGGTCAATGGAGCGATGGGTCATTTGCACTTCGCCCGCGGTGTTTGTGAGCGTGCCGTCTTTTTCGTAGGAGGACGCCGCCGGGAAGACAACATCGGCGCGCTGTGCGGTCTCGGTCAAGAACAGGTCGTGAACAACGAGCAGTTCCAGCCTGCCGAGCTTGTCCGGTTCCGCCACGTGGAAGGTTTTCACGGGGTTGGCGCCTACTACGTACAGCGCTTTCAGTTTTCCTGCTACGGCTGCGTCCATCATGGCGCGCGCCGTCATCCCCGGTGCGGACGGAATTTCGGCGCCCCAGACTTTTCCGAAGCGGGCGCGTTCGCCGGAATCGTGGAGCGATGCGTAACCCGGCAAGCGATCGGGAAGCACGCCCATGTCAGCCGCGCCACGTGAATTCGCATAATCCCCGAGCGCCATGATCTTGGTCTGGCCGCCGATCCGAGCAGCGAACGAAACCAGATCACGCAGAGCGGCGCCTTGAATTTCGGCGCCGAACAGAATCACCACATCCTTTTCGGCTTCGAGCGCTGCTTTCAGTTGCGTAAGAGCTTCGCTGGTGGGCGCGTCGAAGGTACCTTCAGCGTGCGTCAGCCAGCGGACTGCGGCGCGTTCGCCGCCTTGCGCGGTTTTCACCAGATGCTTGGCCTGGCGGTGAATCTTGCTCTCTTGGCCGTTGATTACGTAGAGGCGCGTCTGGTGATGACGCACGCCGCTGCGAATCTGCCAGGCGACGAGCGGATTTTGTTGCGTCACGTCATTGCCAATCAGCAGAACTGCCGGCGCGGTGTAAACGTCCGACATGGTGGCGAGGGCGGTCTTGGCATTCGGGCCGAGCGCTGCAGCGAGTCCGGTATAGTCCGCACTGCGGTGATGATCAATATGATTGGTGCCAAGGGTGGCGCGCGCGAAACGATTCAGCAGGTAATTTTCTTCATTGGTCGTGTGGTTCGAGCCAATTACGCCGATCGCATTCGCGCCATGTTTGTCGCGCACTTGTTTGAGGCGGCGCGCCACTTCTTCCAGCGCGTCTTCCCAGCTGGCCGGCTCGAGCTTCCCGTTGCGGCGAACCATCGGCTGGCGCACGCGTTCGGCGTGGCTGGTAAAATCGAAACCAAAGCGACCCTTGCCGCACAGGAATTCGCCATTGACGCCAGACGGATCACGATTATTGGCGCGCAGGATTTCATTGTTGCGCACGCTGAGCGTGGTCTTGCAGCCGTTTGAGCAGTGCGTACAGGGATTGGGGACGTATTGCATTTCCCACGGTCTCGTCTGATAGCGGTAAGTGCCGCTGGTGAGCGCGCCGACCGGGCAAACATCAATGCACATGCCGCATTCTTCGCAGGCGAGCTGGCCCGGTTCGTTGGGAATGATCACGGAATGCACGCCGCGTGCGCCGACGCCGAGCGCTTTCACGTCCATCCCTTCATCGCACACGCGCACGCAACGGAAGCACAGGATGCAGCGCGGAGCATCGAAATAAACCAGAGGCGACCACTTTTCTTCCGGGTAATGCAGCTTCTCTTCGGTAAAGCGGCTGTGGTCGAGGCCGTAACGGAACGTCATGTCCTGCAATTCGCACTCGCCACCCTTATCGCAGACCGGACAATCGAGCGGATGATTCGAGAGCAGGAACTCGATCATGTCCTTGCGTGCTTTGTGAACTTGATCGGTGTCGGACTTTACGACCATGCCCTCGGTGGCGAGGAGCGTGCACGCAGTTTGCAGCTTGGGCATCTTTTCCACTTCCACCAGGCACATTCGGCACGCGGCGACGGACGAGGGCGTGACCCCCGGGTAATAACAGAACGACGGGACCTCGACGCCCTGTTTCTTGGCCGCTTCGATGACCAGCGTGCCGGCGGGCGTGACGATTCGCTGCCCGTTGAGAGTGAAGGTGACCTGCTTTTGTTCCGCCATGCGTTTCCTAGTGCGCTCCCAGAATCATTTCCGCGGATTGGTGCGCGCATTTCCCGTGGAGATGGTCTTCAAATTCGTTGCGCCATTTCTTGACGATGCTGATGGTGGGCAGAGCCGCGGCATCGCCGAGTGGGCAAAATGTGCGCCCGAGCATATTTTTCGAAAGCTCGTCAATCAGCGGAATATCTTCCGCGCGGCCGCCGCCCTCATGGAAACGGTCCAGCATTTTGCGCAGCCAGGTGGTGCCTTCGCGGCAAGGGATGCACCAGCCGCAGGATTCGTGCGCGTAAAAATGCATGATGCGACGCGCCAGATCCACCATGCAGGTATCTTCGTCAATCACCACGGTGCCGCCGGAGCCGAGCATGGAGCCGATCTTGGCGACAGCGTCATAATCCATGTTGACGTCAACCTCGCTGGCGCTGAGCAGCGGGCAGGAACTGCCGCCGGGAATCACGGCCTTCAGTTTTTTGCCGCCGCGCACGCCGCCAGCTACGTCTTCGATGAGCTGACGGAGATTGAAGCCGAGCGGAAGCTCGTAGATGCCGGGCTTGTTGACGTGTCCGGAAATGGAATATAGCCGGGTGCCGCCATTTTTCGGAGTGCCCAGGCTGGCGTACCAATCGCCGCCGCCGCGAATGATGGCCGGCACGGTGCTGAGCGTTTCCACGTTGTTGATCACGGTGGGGCGGCCGTAGAGGCCAACCACAGCGGGAAACGGCGGCTTGATGCGCGGATAGCCGCGCTTGCCCTCGAGCGATTCCATCAGCGCGGATTCTTCGCCGCATTCGTAAGCGCCCGCGCCGGTGTGGGCCGCGAGGTCGAAATCAAATCCGCTGTCGAGAATATTCTTGCCCAAAAAGCCCTTGGCGTAGGCTTCGGCAATCGCGGTCTCCAGAATGTCGATGATGTAGCGATATTCCCCGCGGATGTAGGCATAGCCTTGATTGGCACCGATGGCGCGTCCGGCGATCACCATGCCTTCGATCAGCTGATGCGGATCCATTTCCAGCAGCGGACGATCTTTGGAAGTTCCGGGTTCGCTCTCGTCGCCATTGGCCAGAATGTATTTCGGCTTGGGAAGATCCTTGGGAACGAAGCTCCACTTCATTCCGGCGGGAAATCCCGCGCCGCCGCGGCCGCGCAGATTCGACTTTTTCATTTCGTCAATAATCTGATCGGGGGTCATCTGCTTCAGCGCTTTTTCCAGCGCTTGGTAGCCGTCGCGCTGCAGGTAAGTGTCGATGGAACGCGAATTGGGAATGCCGAAATTCTTGCTGATCACTACGACTTCGTTAGGATTGCGCTCGTGTAGTGCGCCGGAAATCACCGGGACGGGCTTGGGCTTCTTGCCGTCCTGCAGTTGCTCGAAAATCGCGTCCACTTTTTCCGGATCGAGATTTTCGTAGTAATCGAAATTTACTTGCATCGCGGGAGCTCCGGTGCAAGCGCCCATGCATTCCACTTCTTCCAGGGAAAACGTGCCACTGGGCGAGACTTCTTTATTGCCGATTCCCAGCCGTTTCTGCACGTGCGCGTACAGTTCGTTTGCGCCGCGCAACATGCAGGAAATGTTGGTGCAGACTTGAATGTGATAACGGCCGACCGGTTTACGGCGCAGCATCGAATAATAGGCCAGGGTTTCGGTGACCTCCGTCATGTTCAGGTCCAGGCGCTGCGCGATGTCGGCGAGCAGCTCGTCGCTGAGCGAGCCGAAATGATCCTGCGCGTACATCATCATGGGGATCAGCGCCGAACGCTTGACGGGATAGCGCCCGAGCAGAGTTGTAAATTTTTCTTCCAATGCCGCAGGCAATTGCATAAATCCCTTTTTCCGCTGGAGTCTAGCGGTCTACTTCCCCCAGGACAATATCGGTTGTGCCGATACAAGCGACCACGTCGGCGATCAGGCGGCCTTCCGCGAGCTTGGGCAGAGACTGCAAGTTCACGAATGACGGCGCGCGAAACTTTACGCGATATGGCTTGGCCGAACCGTCGCTGGCGACGAATACGCCCAGCTCGCCGCGCGGCGATTCAATGGCTTGATAAACTTCGCCCGGCGGCGGCGCAAAACCTTCGGTGAAAATCTTGAAGTGATAAATCAGGCCTTCGATGGATGTTTTCATTTCCTCGCGCGAGGGAGGAATAATTCCGGGCACTTCGGCGCGGAACGGCCCTTCGGACGGGATTTTCTCCATGGCCTGCTTCACGATCTTGATGCTTTCGCGAATTTCGGCGACGCGCACCTGATAGCGCGCGTAGCAATCGCCGGCGGTCTGCGTCTGCACGTTGAAATCGAATTCATCGTAGCTGGAATACGGAAAGGCCTTGCGCACGTCGTAGGCAACGCCGCTACCGCGCAGCATCGGCCCGGAACAGCCCATGGCAATGGCATCAGCCGCGCTGATGACGCCCACGCCCTGTGTGCGGCCCAGCCAGATCTTATTCTTGGTCAGCAGATCTTCGTATTCGTCGATGTGGCCGGGCAGGGAATCGACTACGCGCTGAACTTTATCGAGCCAGCCGGGGGGCGGCTCCAGAGCAAGTCCGCCGACGCGGAAGTAGCTGGTCATCATCCGTTGGCCGGAGAGATACTCGAAGATTTTCAGGATTTCCTCGCGCTCGCGGAAGCTGTAGAGGAAGACGGTCATCGCGCCCAAGTCAATCGCGTGTGTGCCGACCCAGACCAGGTGCGAAGCGCAGCGCGTCAATTCGGTGAGCAGCACGCGAATGTACTGCGCGCGCTTGGGAACTTCGAGACCGAGAATTTTTTCCACTGCGAGGCAGAAGCCCAGGTTATTCGATAGCGGCGCGAGATAATCAATGCGATCGGTGAGGGTGATGCATTGCGAGTACGTCTTCGCTTCACAGGATTTTTCGATGCCGGTATGCAAATATCCGATGATTGGTTCGGCTTTCACCACGATTTCGCCGTTGAGTTCGAGAATTACGCGCAGCACACCATGGGTGGAGGGGTGCTGCGGCCCCATGTTCAGGACCATCGTCTCCGCAGCGCCGATAGCAGTTTCGATGGTGGTGCTCATCGGTAGCCCTCGGTGGGATAATCCTTGCGCAGCGGGTGACCTTCCCAATCGTCCGGCATCAAGATACGACGCAGATCGGGATGGCCGTCAAAGCGAATGCCGAACAGATCGTAATTTTCACGCTCGTGCCAGTTGGCCGTGGGCCAGACACCGGTGACGGAACGGACCAGCGGATCGCTGCCGGTCAGTTTCACTTTCAGGCGCAGCCGCTCCCGGCGATCCAGCGAAACGAGGTGGTAATTTACTTCAAAGCGCGGCTCCATGGGGAAGCGGTCCACCGGAGTGATGTCGGAGAGAAACGAAAAGCGCAAGGAAGGCTCGGTGGCCAGAAATTCGGCGACGTGCAAGAGGTGTTCGCGTGGCACCACCACGGTAATTTCGCCGCGAAATTCCAGCACTTCGGCGACCGCTGTGGCGTTCCACTCCCTGAGTTTAAGCACTACCGGATACTTGTCAATGTCCTGTGGTTCCACTATGAGTTCGGTTCCCGAGGGCGGCAGGTTAGTGAGTCCAGTCGAGCGCGCCCTTCTTCCAGAGGAATATGTAACCGGCCAGCAGAATTATAATGTAAAGCAGCATCTCTACAAAACCGAAGACCTTCAAATCGCCGTAAATCAGCGCCCAGGGGTAAAGAAAAATCGCTTCGATGTCGAACAAAATAAAGAGCAGGCCGACCATGTAGAATTGCACGGAAATGGGCTGGCGCGCGTCGCCGGTGGGACGCATGCCGCATTCATACGGCTGATCTTTCTCGCGCGAGCGCTTGTGCTTGCCTATGACGGCCGACGCCAGTACCAGCACTCCGGCCAGTCCGCAGGAGAGTATAAACATCAGCAACAGCGGGCCATAGTAGTCGAGGTAGTTGCTGTTCATTTTCGTGGCGCTGTTATAATAACGACCCGAGAGCAGCCGGTCAAATGAACTCTGTATTACTGCGATTTTATTTTGTTCCGCCCAGATGCGTGGCGCGCGCGGGGAATTACGGTCAATGAGCTCTGGCTTCAATACCGACGTCAAAGTGGGAGAGCACCTCTTCCACGTGCAGACGGAAGATCGCGGGCCGAATCATCCCATCATTGATACCGTGGTATATCAGCAGGGACGAATTCTGCACCGGCGCGCCTCGAACTACGAACAGGGTGCCGACGCGGTGCCTTTTAGCGCGGAAGAGCTGCGGCGGCGCGTGGAGGAGCAGCATCGCGCGATCATTGAAGCGATTCGCTCGGGCGCTTTGGACGCAGAGATTGCTGCGGCGGAGCCAGCGACGCAGGGGACCCAGGCTAGCGGTATTCAGGTGCATCTGCTGAATCCCGGATCATGGTTATCGGCGGGGAAAGTTTCTCTGGAGCTGGAAGTTTCGCGCAAGGCCGATCGTCAGCCGCAGGTGGGCGCCGCGGTGCAGGCCGTGATCGAAGGCGCGCTAGCCGACGGCACGCATTCGGGCACCAGCGACAATCAGGGCCGCGTGCATATTCATTTTCCGTTGCCGCCGCTCGGCAAGGGCGACCTGGCGCTGGTGATTCAGGCGCAGGCCGATGCTGCGAAGGATGAGATTCGCTTCGCGATGAGAACGCGCGCGAAGAATCCCGCGGCTGGCGCGGCACAATGAAGGTGACGATCAATGGCGAGCGCCGCGAGGTGCCGGACGGCATCGCGGTCACAGCGCTGCTGGAACATTTGGGAATGCTGCGCGAGCGCGTGGCGATTGAGCGCAATCTGAGTATTTTGCCGCGGGCGGATTGGAATCAGACACAAGTGCGGCCGAACGACAGCTTCGAGATTGTGCACTTTGTCGGCGGAGGCTAGCAGCTTTCGTTCGCTCGTGCCTAGGCAGGTTTGTTAGCTGCCATAATTTTACGGGCGGGATCGTTGTCGCAATATACGCGCCATTCGGCTACGCGCCCTTCTTTCACCACGGCTCTCCACGCTGCCGGAATTTCCCAGAAATTTTCTCGCGGCAGCTTGCCATTGACGGCAAAGGTGCCGCGCGCTTTTCCGAACAGGGCGACGAGGTCGCCGCGATTGAATTCGTCCGTCACTTCGATGGCGTAATCCGGGAACATGCCGAAATAAAACTTCCAGCCCTGGCGCATCTGCTCGGCGCCGCGAAATGAATTTTCCAGAGCGTCCACGAAGAGGTGGTCGGGCGTCATCAGCGCCACCAGGCCGTCTACATCGTGCGCATTGATCTTGGCGATGAAGGCCATGGCTACGTCTGTTGGAATTGCCTGATTCATCGCTTCGCGTCCTCCGTTCTGGAAAGTGCCGAGGGCACAAGAATATCCAATCTGGTCGATGAAACTCCAGTGTTTTGCGAATTTTCGCGCGGCCTTATTTTTCGAGGGCTTCTGCGAGTTTCTGCAGGCACCCGGTCCAGCCGCGCTGGTAATCGTCGCGCTCTTTCGCCGCGGCCGCGCCCAGGTCGTGAGTCAGCACGACCTCTGTCGATTTTCCGCGTTGCAGCAACTCTACGGTAACTGTGGATTCTGCGGCGTGGTCCATTACCTTGCGGCCTGCGGGGTCGGCGTGCTCGATATTCCAGGTGAAGACTATTTTTTCCGGACGCTTTATTTCGTTGTAGATGGAACGATGGAGGTAGACCTGCCCATCCGGAGTGCGTATCTCCAGCGAGAAGCCTCCGCCGACGCGGAAATCGAATTGCAGATATTTGATGACATGACTGGCAGCATCGCGGCACATCCAGCGATCCATCTGTTCCTGACGCGCGAACGCTTCGAAGACTCGTTCGCGCGGCGCGGCGATCGTGCGGCGCACTTCCACCCTGCCCGCGGGGCCTGGAGTTGCTGACGTCATATCGATTCCTCCTCAAAGCCGGCGACGGTGCCGCTTCGCTGATCGCTTGCCGTGCTTGCTGCGGACTTCTTGGTTTGCGGAATCTGCTAAATAGCGCGCCAGGGAATCGAGCTGCGCTTCCCAGAACTGGCGATAGTGCTCGATCCAGGCTGCGGCGCCTTTCATGGGCTCGGCGCGCAGGCGGCAACGATGCACTCTGCCGTCTTTCTGCCGCAAGACCAGCCCGGCATTCTGCAGCACGCGCAGGTGCTTTGAGACTGCGGGGAGCGACATCTGGTACGGCGCGGCGAGGTCGCTGACCGAGGTTTCGCCTTGTTGTGCGAGGCGAGCGAGGATTCCGCGGCGCGTCGCATCCGAAAGCGCGGCGAAGGTGGAATCAAGAGCGGCGCCCGAATAGTTAACCATATGGTTTAATATTGGAGCGGCGTGCAATTTTGTCAAGGAAAAGTTTGCCGAGAGGGCGAGCTTCTGCCGGGATTACAAACCTGCCAGGAGATGGCCGAGTTTGTCTTTTTTGGTGCGCAGGTAAGCAGCGGAATGTTTGCTGGTGCGTGGGCGGCACGGAACGCGCTCGACCACCCGAATACCTGCGCTTTCGAGCTGCGTGACTTTGTCGGGATTGTTGGAAAGCAGGCGCACGTCGCGAATGCCGAGGGCCTTCAAAGCCTCGGCGGCAAATTCGTAGTCGCGCGCGTCGTCGGCAAAACCGAGCCGGCGATTGGCTTCGACCGTGTCCAGTCCGGCGTCTTGCAGCTCGTAAGCTCTCAATTTGTTGATCAAGCCAATCCCGCGGCCTTCCTGCGGCAGGTATAGCAGCACGCCGGCCGGTTCCTTGGCGATTTTGTGCAACGAAAATTCCAGTTGCGCGCGGCAATCGCAACGTTCGGAGGTGAAAACATCACCGGTAAGGCACTGCGAGTGCACGCGCACCAGCGGCGCCTTGCGGGATTTCGCGCCAGCACGCGTCGAGCTGTTCCGTGTGGCGTTCGAGGCGCCCTGCAATATGCCGTGCTGGATCGCAACCGCCTCTTCTCCAGGTTTGCGTCCTTCGATGCCGAAAATTCGGAAGGAGCCAAAGCCGGTGGGCAATTGCGCGGTGGCGACGACGCGCGCTCTGCCGGATTTCCCGGATTGTTTTTTGCGCGGCATGGGAAACCTCGATTATAGCAGGGTTCGCAAAACCAGCCTGAGCGCGCGCAGTCGCCGCAACGCGCTCCGCTGGGCGCTGGCAAACCGCAGCATTCTGTTCGTGGCTGGAACACAGCGTTCGAGGCGATCGCTCACAGCGCGTCAGGGGAGAGCACGGGGCGCTCGCCTCACTTTACATCGCTCGCAGCTTTGGCTAACTTAGTCGGTGCGCTGTGCAGACAGCGCTCCGCGAGCAAAATGAATACATTTTTTGGCGCACAAGAGTTGATATTCGCGCTGGTGCTGAAAGTCGGTTTCGCGGCATCGCTCGCGGCGCTGCTGGTGCGTTTCCGCTCGTTCCGTAACTTGCTCTTCACCGAGATCCGCGATTCCGATCAAAAAGTGATGCTGCTGTTGTTCCTCACGCCTCCGCTGGCTATCGGCGTGTTTCTGCGGTTGCTCGGCGGTTACCGATTTTTCGATCTGACGCTGGAAGGCTCCTTCCTGATGGGCCTGATCGGGGGGCGGATCGTGGGGCTGCTGGGCGGTTCGCTGATCAGCCTACCAGCATTCGGCAATCACGAATGGCTTTCCAGCCCGCTCGCGGCGCTGATCGGGCTGATTGCGGGCATGGTGCGCGAAACAATGCCGGAGAAAGAGGACATCTGGCACTTCGGGCCGTTTCTTTTTCTCAGCGTACCGGAATGGATCTGGAAACTGATTCGTTACGGCAAGGGAAACTGGGCGATGTTGCCGCTGTTCACCTGTGTCGCCGTGACAGTTGGCGAGATCGAACTGGCAAACCTTGGCGGAGTGCCGGAGAGATGGCTTTTTTCCTTCCGCCCCAGCAATTGGGGCTACTCGCTGCTGGTGGTGATGTCTTCGATGATGTGCGTGGCGATGGCCGTCAAGATCTGGAATAACACGCGCATCGAAATGAACCTGGAGCAGAATCAGCAGTTGCTGCTGAAAGCGCGCATGGACGCGCTGACCAGCCAGATCAATCCGCATTTTTTATTTAACACCTTGAACACAGTTTCGTCGCTGATTCGATTTGATCCGGACATGGCGCGCGGCGTGGTGCTGAAGCTTTCCAATATTTTGCGGCGCCTGCTGCGCAAGCATGAGACGTTTGTGCCGCTGCGCGAGGAGCTGGAATTCATCGACGATTATCTGGATATCGAAGTGATTCGCTTCGGACGCGACAAGCTGCAAATCTTCAAGGAAATTGACGAGGAAACTCTGGAAACTTTCGTGCCCAGCATGCTGCTGCAGCCCATGGTGGAAAATTCCATCAAGCATGGACTGGCTCCGCGCCTGGAAGGCGGGCAGATTCACCTGCGGACGCGGCAATCGAACGGCCGGCTGCTGATCGAAATCGAAGACAACGGGATGGGAATTTCGCCGGAACGTCTGGCCGCGGTATACGGCGGAGGAATCGGCATCAGCAACGTGCACGAGCGGCTGCGCCTGCTTTACGGCGATCAGTTCAAGATGGACATACGCAGCCAGGAAGGGCAAGGGACGCAGATTCACATTGAGATTCCGGAACTGGCTACAGCCGAACCCTTCGCCGGGTTGTGACCGATTCATTCGTGGCGCAAGGCCTGCATCGGATCAACCTGCGTCGCGCGTTGGGCGGGAACGAAGCTGGCGCAAAGCGCGACGACAGCGAGCAGCGCCGAAACGCTAATGAATGTCAATGCGTCCGTCGGGCGTACGTCGAACAGCAGGCTGGCCATTAGGCGCGTCAGGGCAAGTGCGCCGAGCACTCCCGCTGCAATTCCCAACAGCGCCAGAGCTGCTCCTTGTTTCATTACCAGCTCCAGCACATCTTTCTGTTGCGCGCCCAGAGCCATGCGCAGCGCGAATTCCTTGGAGCGCCGCGCGACGGAGAATGAAATCACGCCATAAATCCCCACGGCGGCGATCACCAAAGCCACGATCGAAAACAACCCCAGCAGCAGCGTCAAGAAACGCGGACGGGACCGCGCGGAGACCAGCACTTGTTCGACCGTCTGAACATTTGTCACGGGAATCATGGGATCGATAGAGCGCACCGCGCTGCGCACGGCGTTCGCCAGGGAGGACGGATCGCCTCGGGAACGCAAGAAGACCGACGCGGCGCGGTTTCCGGAGCCTTGCTCCTGCGCGAACGGAAGGAAAATCTCCGTGCCGGTGGGCTTGTCGAGCCCGGCATTCTTGACGTCCTCGACGACGCCGATGATGGTGCACATCGGGCCATTCATGCCCGGTTGAATGCGGTGTCCGAGCGGAGTTTCATTGCCCCAAAAAGTCCTGGCCATTGTCTGGTTGACGATCGCGACGTCCGGAGAGCCTTGCACGTCGCGCGCGTCGAATAAGCGCCCATCTATCAGGCGGATTCCCAGCGTGTGGAAAAAATCTTTGCTTACGACGTTGTAGTAATCCACATTTTCGATGGGGCCGCCTGGTTGGTGCACAAACCTTTCAATTTTAGTGTCGTTCATGTCGGGAGGTCGGATGGGAGGCAGACCCGAACCGATGGCGGCCGACGTCGCGCCGGGCAGGTTGCCGATCTTCTCGTCGAGACGGCGCCAGAATTGGGCCGTCTGTTCGCCCTTCGCGTAATTCAAGCCGGGCAACGCAATTTTCATGGTAATCACGTTCTCGGCGTTGATCCCTGTCCTCACCTCCTGCAGTTTCCAGAATCCGCGAATCATTAAGCCGCAGCCGATCAATAAGACCAGAGCCATCGCCAGCTCGCCGGCCACCAGGATTTTTCGAAATCCCTGCGCGGCGCTGTTCGCGGTTAGGGAGCCGGCAGTGTCCTTCAGCGAGTCCTGCAGATTTTTCACCGCCACAGAAAACAGCGGAGCCAGGCCGAAAAGAATTCCAGTAAACAACGCGGCGGCGATGGTGAAGAGCAGTACGCGCAGGTCAATTCCGATTTCGCTGGCGCGCGGCAGGCTGCCGGCATTGGTCAATTGAATCAGGCGCAAGCCGCCAAAAGCCAGCAGCAGTCCCAGGAGCGCGCCGCACGCGGAGAGCAGAACCCCTTCGGTGATGAACTGGCGGGCCAGGCGCGCCAGTCCGGCGCCTAGCGAGTTGCGAATCGCGATTTCGCGGCCGCGCGATTCGGCCCGCGCCAGCAGCAGGTTTGCGACGTTGACACAGGCGATCAGCAGTACGAATCCGACCGCGGCGAGCAACAGCAGGAGCGCCGGGCGAACGCTGCTGACGACTTCGCCCTGCAATGGAAAGCTGACCAGCGTGTGATTCACCGGATTGAAATAATGTTCATGATCGCCCTTGTGTTGCGCGCCGAGCGCTTGCTCGTACGCTTCCAGTTCGGACTGCGCTTGAGGTGCGCTCACTGCTGGCTTCAGGCGTCCGAGCAGATACAGATAGTGCGATCCGCGACTGCCGGGTTTCGCCGGATCGATTTGTAGCGTGGACCATACCTGTGGCGGGTCAACTTCTCCGGGAGGGAACTCAAAGCCGCGTGGCATTACGCCTATGATCGTGGCAGGCTGCCCGTTCAGGTACGTTTCCGTGCCAAGAATGCTGTTATCGCCGCCGAACGCGCTTTTCCACAATCCGTATGAGATGTCGGCCACGACGGGCGCAGCTGGATAGTCATCGGCTGGGGTGATCAGACGCCCGATTACAGGTTGTACTCCCAAGGAACGCAGCATCCCGCCGCTGACGAACGAAGCCGTGACGCGCACCGGTTGAATCAGGCCGGCGATCGTGGCTCCGTCGTTGCTCCATGCATCGAGCGATTCCCAGGAGTTTGTGTCACGGCGCAGATCAAGGAACTCAGGCGCGGACGTCCAGAAACGGCGCAGACCGCCGTTAGGGAAGGTAGGGAATTCGGTGTACACGCGTACCAGCTTTTCGGGCTGCCGATACGCGAGAGGACGCAACAGCACCGCGTTAACTACACTGAAGATTGCGCTGGTGGCGCCGATCCCGAGCGCGAGGCACAGAACTGCCGGGAGTGTGAAGCCAGGATTCCTTACGAGCATGCGAGCGGCGTGTCGCAGGTCCATCCACAATGTGTTCATCGGCGTCCTCCAGGGCAATTGGACGTAGGAAGATACGAGTTGCGCAGGGCATATGTTGCAACCCGGTCGCGCGCCGTTCGGTCAGTGATAACGTTCACATTCCAAGCTAGTTATTGCCGAAATGGTCGCCTCGCTGCGATCTGTCTGGCCGCTCCGCACCCCGCCGCAGGGCCGCACGGCCGTGCCAACCGCGCACATTCGCCCATCTTCGCCATCTTTTCTCAAATTTTGCAGGCGCCGTGGGGATAGCGTAGAATGGCGAGGCCAAAATTCCCTTCAGCGAATAGGTGGAATGATCGACGACCAGGAAAAAAGCAGCGCGCGGCCTGCAATTATCTTGCTGATAGCGGTGTTCGTGGTTGCCGGCTTCAGCGTGAAATATGGATTGCAGACGATGACGTGGATCGAAGGCAAGCTATGGAATTCCGACAATCCGTGGCTCGCGAATGTTCCGCAGGCGTTGCCACAGTCGGCTGCGGCCGCGCCTCCTCCGATGGCCATGATCGCGATGAGCGCCAAACCCGGAAAGCCCGGGAAGCCCGCGCCGCCTCCCCCGCAGCTGCGGGCCTACAACTATGAATTCAAATCTCCGTGGCCGGGCAATCCCGCGCCCAAGGGATCGCTCACTTATACGGAGTTCCACTTCGATTCCGGGCAAGTGATTGTATTTTTCGATCCGGATTCGCAAGTGGACACCATGCGCACGCTGAAGGCCTCCAACCCCGCCGAATATCAAAGGTTTGCGACCGTGTTTGCGGATAAGCCGCTCAATACGAACTTTGAGATGTATCAGGCCGTTTACCAGACGACGCCCGCGCAGCTATCACCGATCGCCAGCCCTTCCGATGCGATGAGAATGAACGTGCTGCTGCTCTGGAAGCTTTCCTTCGGACTGGATCTGCCCTGCGACGGCGCCTTTTATTCTTTCGATTGGAGCAACGCCAAGGGATTTCAGTTCGGCAATCCTGACCAGAAGGTTCCGGTCGCGATTCGCGCGTTCGACGATCGCGATCATCAGTTCCGGTTTATCTTCACTTCCGCAAACGCCGCCGCCGACAGAATCACGCAGAACGACATCAACGCGGTGCTGCAGTCGCTACAAACCGTGCCCTTTATCGATCGTTAAGCGAACGGAGCTGCAGCTCAGAGCGCCGCCATGGTGCGCATCCGTGTTCAGCGCCTGGAGTTGATCGCGCCAGCAGTCACCTCGGAAGCCTGTAGCACGGTCCGGTAGTAGGCCTCATACATCGGAATCACATCGTTCGCGCAGTATTTCGCTTTGGCGTGTATGCGCGCCCGCTTGCCCATACTGCGTCCGCGATCCGGCCGCGTAAGAATTTCCAGCGCACGCTCCGCACCGCTCTCGACGTCGTGCGGCGCGATCAGGTAGCCGTCCACTCCGTCGGTCACCACTTCCGGCACGCCGCCCACGTTCGATGCGATCACCGGGACTTCGCAGGCCATCGCTTCCAGCGCCGCCAAGCCAAACGATTCTTCTTCGCTGGGCAGCAGGAATAAATCCGCGACCCCGAGTTTTTCCTGGACGTTGTCCTGCTTGCCCATGAAAAACACGTCTTGCGATAGGTTCTTTTTGCGCACGATGTATTCGGCGGCGCCGCGATCGGGACCGTCGCCCATCATTACCAGCTTCGCGGGAATTTTCTCGCGCACCAACGCGAATATTTCTACCACGTCCGTAATGCGCTTCACCGGCCGGAAATTCGAAAGGTGCATCAGGATGGGCTCGTCGTGTTTGGCCCACTGCTTGCGCGCGGACTGATCTGCGCAGTGCATGTACTGGTCGCAGTTCACGAAGTTGGGAATCACCTCGATGGGGCGTTTGATTTCGAATTCGCGAATGGTGCGCTCGCGCAGATAGTTCGAAATCGAAGTGACGCCATCGCTCTGCTCGATGGAAAATCGCGTGATGGGCAAATAGCTGCGGTCGCTTCCCACCAGCGTGATGTCCGTGCCATGGAGAGTGGTGATGAACGGCAGCTTCTTGGGCATAGCCATCATGCGAGCCAGCAAAGCGCTCACCGAGTGCGGAATCGCGTAGTGAACATGCAGCAAATCCAGCGACGCCTGCTCGGCGACTTCCAACATTTTCGTCGCCAGCGCCAGCGTGTAGGGCGGATGGTCAAAAAGCGGGTAGGACGTTACTTCCACTTCATGAAAATGGATGCGCTCGTGCGCGGAACTGAGCCGGATGGGCATGGCGTAGCTGATGAAATGGATTTCGTGCCCGCGTGCGGCCAGTTCGATGCCTAGCTCGGTGGCAACGACACCAGAGCCGCCGTACGTGGGATAACACGTGATTCCGATTTTCATGGGACCTCCCGGCACTGTATCAGCCATCGCTCGCGAGCGGCAAGCCTCGCCGTCCGGGTGCGCTTGCTGACGCCGGCTTGCGTCCGCTTGCACGGGGGGGCGGCCGGATGCTAGATTCGCGCCTTCCGGTCTGACATTAGACGGAGCAACAGGCCTTCTCGATGCTGCGACTTTCAGGCAAAGTGGCGTTCATAACTGGCGGCGGGACCGGGATCGGCCGGGCCTGCGCCTTAGCCTTCGCGCGGGAAGGTGCGGAGGTGGCGATCGCCGGCCGGCGGAAGGAGCCGCTCGACAACGTCGCCAGGGAAATTGCGGCGGCGGGAGGCAAATCGTTCGCGTTATCTTGTGACGTTACCGAGCGCTCGTCGGTCGAGAGCACGCTGGCGCAGGCGGAAAAGCATTTTGGGCGGCTGGACACGATTGTGAATAACGCGGGCGCGGTGGTGGTCGCGACGGCCGAGCACACCTCCGACGCAGACTGGAACCGGGTGCTCGCCGCGAACTTGACCGGAACGTTTTTCGTCTCGAGGGCCGCGCTGGCGCCTCTCCGGATGGCAGGTGGTGGTTCAATCATCAACATCGGCTCCGTGCTCGGCCTGGTAGCCCGCAAGGAGCGCGCGGCATACTGCGCAGCGAAAGCGGGGGTGTCTGGGCTCACCCGCGCGATGGCGCTGGATCACGCGCATGAGAAAATCCGCGTGAATTGCATTTGTCCGACGCTTGTGGAAACCGAGTTAGGAATGCTTTCGATTCAACAGACCGCGAATGCGGTCGCCGAGATTCAAAAACGCATTGCCGAGATTCCCATCGGAAGACTCGGCAAGCCGGAAGACGTGGCTAGGATGGCGGTTTATTTGGCTTCGGAAGAGGCGTCGTGGGTGACCGGCGCGTCATTCCCGCTCGATGGAGGCCTGACGGCATACTGATATGGCGCAATCTCCATCGCTGAAGTCGAAATCCGCCGTGCGCCTGGCCGCCGAAGAGATGCGCTGGCGTTTGCGCGAGAACCAGACGACCAAACATTTTGGATTTGCGCTGGTCGTGGCGGAGCGCGGCAAGGTCGTGCTGCGGATGCGCGTCGCCAGGAAACACCTGCAAGTGCACGGCGTGGTCCACGGCGGCGTGCTGGCGGCTCTGGCGGATACGGCAGGAGGCCTGGCGACATATATGACGGTTCCGCGCGGCACGCGCGTCGCGACCATCGAAATGAAAATCAATTATCTGGAAGCAGTAGAGGGCGGCAGCGTCACCGCCGAAGCGATCGTGGTGCGGATCGGTCGGCACGTAGCCGTGGTGGACTGCGATATCACCGATGACGCGCGCCGCCTGGTGGGCAAAGCGCTCATGACGTTTTTTGTGGGACCTTTCCGGAAGAACCGCAAGAAGCGGCCTGCGTAACGCGGTCACAGGACCCGTGCAGCGCCCTGTGCCCGCCTGAGCACAAATCTCCATTCATAAATTATTATTTACCGATTTTTATTCGTCCGAGTGGTCAGACCCGCCTGATCCGTTGCTTCCGTTGGATCCGTTGGCGCCGCCCTGCGCTGCGTCGTCACCTTCTTTATAAAGGTACTTGATGCAGTGCTTGTAGACGAGCAAGTTGGGACTGCCGTAACGCGTGAGCTTGATGCAGTCTCGGTCGTACCATTCCACGCTGCCGCGCAGGATCTCGCCGTCCGTCAGCACCACCGCGACTGGGGTCCGCGATTGCATTTGCTTAACGTAGTAAAAATTTTCCGCGTGAGTCTGTTCCGGCGGCGCGGGTTTCTTGCGCTGCGCACCTTGCGCCGGAACGGCTTGAATGGGACGCGTCGGGAACTGTTCCTTCACATCGGTAAGGGTAGGACGAAAAAGTTTACGGTTAACCATAAGTGCTCCTTCCTATGACTGCTTCCTGTTATGACTGCGGAAAAACGTTTTCGGTTGCAGACATTTTGCAAAAAACGCTAAATCGTCGGGTCGCCCTTGAGATTGCTCAAGGAAAGCAGCAGTGCATCCAGCCCCAACTGGCGGCTAATATTCCGCTTAAGACGGTTTTCCAGGCGATCCAGCCCTTGGGTAGCCCGCGAGACCCACGCGAAATCTATTTTCCTGCTGAGAGCTTCCAATTCACGGCGTAAGTCGGGATTGCGGGCGAGACTGCTCTTCGGACCTTGGGAAAGTTCAAGAAGGTCTGTGAGCAGACTATAGAACAGCGTCAGGATATTTTCAAACGATTCCTT
>DATNLN010000229.1:0-8377 GCA_035602855.1 Candidatus Acidiferrales bacterium | reverse complement strand
GCCTGATTACAACAGTTGACAGTCGCTACGTCCGGTTTAGTGCCTAGTGAAACCGTCGCCGCTCCATTCTTCTGAGCCGACGCCGTTATGCACAAAGAACAATCCTGTCGGGTCATATTTCTTTTTCACCAGTGTCAGACGCGCCCAGTTGCTGCCCCAATAAGAATGCTGCCAGTCCTCTTCGAAGAAATTACTTTCCGAAACATACGCTCCGCTCCTTGGTCCCAGTGCTCGCAGCTCGTTCATGCAACGATGAACTTGCGCGCGAGATTTCCCTGCCGCTTCGGCGTCCGGCTCGTGGCCGCGTACTCCTGGATACCCGCCTGCGCCGTCCGCGACAATCGCCAGCGCAAACGCATGCAACACGGCAGGGTTCGTCGCGGTATCCCTTGTTGCTTCTACAGCCTCGCGCGGCGCTCCCCCGAGCCCTTTGTTGAAATGCAGCTCGATCAGTTGGGAGCGAGATCCGGCAAACAATGCATTCGCGAGCCGGTCCTGCGAATCATCTTCGAGTAGCGATGCCGGCAACCAGAGCGATTCGTAGCCGTAGATGGTCGAGGCCACTTGGCCTCCGTCTCCCGTCCACCACACATTATTCGGGCTGCGCCGAGTCGCGTGTCCGAGTCGAAAGCGTGCTGGTGCTGCTCCTTCCTCCACTCAACATCCCACCAATGCCGAGCGGGCATGCTGCCAAGATCCATACCTGGCTCAACCGTGTAAATTCCGGGCGAACCCGCAATCCAATCGAGGAAGGGTCGCCAGACTTTTCGAGCTTCTTCGGTGGTCAACCCTAGCGAAACCATGAAAAGACCAAGGACATTATCCGAACCGATGTGTGCTTGCTCGCCCCAATGATCGTTAAAGAGATCGTCTCGATAAAAGCCGACGAAGTAGCGTAATAAGCGGCGAAAGGCGTCATCCGAGGAAGCTTTGACGCGGAAGATCGCACCGCCCGCGTGTTCGGGAAGATCGCGCACGCGCAGCGTCACCTTGGTCAGCACGCCAAAAGTGCCGCCTCCGCCTCCTTTGAGCGCCCAGAACAAGTCCGGATTTGTGCACGCATTCGCGATCCGAATGTTTCCATCGGCGGTCACCACTTCAGCTTCGAGTAAGCCCGCGGCGCAGGTCCCATAGCGCTTGGAAAAGCTTCCAAAACCACCGCTTTGCACCAAGCCTGCGACGCCCACCGTCGTACATCCGCCGCCTTGCACGTATGCGCCAGCCTTCGTGGTTACGGCGTCGTACGCCTGAATCCAGATTGCGCCGGAGCCACAAGTCACGGCGCGCTGGGCAGCTTGTTTCCCTTCGCAGCCCTGTGGAACAAACGCGTCGTGCATCGTGACGTCGTGCATGTGCCTCGTCCAAATCAGCAGAGAATCGGGCGCGTTCGACGTACCTTGATAGCTGTGCCCGCCGCCTTTCACCACCAGACGCAGATCATTCTCACGGGCGAAGTTGATCGCTGCCGCAACGTGGTTCGCATCCCTCGCTGCGACCGCGAACACGCTCGGTTTCGTGAACCACGCGTCGACCCATCCGAGGGTCTGGGTGAGGCCAGGCTGCTCGCCGATATAGTATGGATTCTTGATGTTCGCGATCAAGCTCTTGCAGCCAGCACCATCGATATCCTTGATGCACGCCTCGATCGGAAATTCCACAGGAATTAGGTTTCCGTCAACAGCGTCATTGAGCCGTTTCCACGCCGCTTTGGAAGGCCAGTCTGCATCTGCTGGACGCCTCCGGCGAAAGGTCTTGCTGGCAAACAGCGAACGCGGCCAAAGCGGCAGCAACGCAGTCAGACCAGATCTCTTTAAGAATGTTCTTCGATCCACTTAGCTCGAGCCTCCTTGTGGATTCTCCCGCCACCTAGCGTTTTCGACGACACGGCAACGATAAATGCTATGACTGATCGCTGGGCTGAAACGTTAGCGGCAAGGTCGGGGCAAGTCAATGAAGGCTAGTCAGGTAGCGGCATTTCGAGTAGTCAAATGGTGTTAAATCCCGATAGCATTCACAACTCTGGAGTCTGCTCGGCCCTGGTCGGCCATCAGCGTTAATCGGGGTGCGCCGGGATAAACCGGCATGTTGAAGGGAATGAAAGA
The DNA here is from genome assembly GCA_035602855.1 of Candidatus Acidiferrales bacterium. Taxonomy (GTDB): domain Bacteria; phylum Acidobacteriota; class Terriglobia; order Acidiferrales; family UBA7541; genus Palsa-295. The sequence goes on along the minus strand of DATNLN010000229.1, from coordinate 6,275 downwards.
GTCCTACAAGAAGGGAGACAGCGACTCCATCTTGGCCCTCAGTCTTGCGGGTGACATCGCGAGGTGTCACTCGAAGCGTAGACAGGGGTATCGGTGGGCCGGGCTATTGAGCTTCGAAAAACGCAAAACCAGGATGCCGACTCTCTCCTGATGGAGGAAGGCACGATGGTTCGCGATATCGCGAGCGAGCCATCGGTCCTGCGTAGTCTTAGAACCCGCGCACGCTGAGAAACAACATGCACGAGAACCGGGAGACCTCCGGAGCGCCTCGGCCCGCAACGGAACGAGGCCGGTCTGCGAAGGCCCAAAGCCACAAGGCAGACGCGCACGCTCTGGAGGAGTCGGACCGCGCCATACTATCGATGAACCAGACGAACAAAGCAGAGCAATCTTCGGCGGAGCCTGGGGAGAAAAGGGCGCGGGCCAAGGAGAACATCGTTTCATTCAACACTCGCCCGACACAGCGCGGGGAAACCGAGTGTGCCAGGGATGGAGCGGTGTACGAGGAGCCACCCTCCTCGTCATACATCCAAGGTGGGAGCCGTATGCGGGAAAGCCGCTCGTACGGTTCTGTGCGGGGGGCGACCAGCGATGGTCGTCCCTACCGCAACACTTGAGTCCGATGCCTAGAAAAACCTCCTCGCAAGCGTGATCAGTGAACACTAGCGGACTTCCCATTCTTAATCCGCGCGGATCCCGATTTGACTACCACCGTGGGGCGACAAACGGTGAATTGAATGGTAGGTCCGGCCAACGGTGAAGCAAAAACAGAAAGCGATTGCGGAACTCCGTGACGCTCTCTCCAGCGGTAAGTACCGCTTCCGTCAGACGGGGCTATCAACGGCTTACGGCACGCGGCAACATTCTTTGTAAGGTTTTCTGCCTACCGGAGACTACCTGAATAGGGACGGGTGAGAGCATGAAGCGCAAAACCCGCCGTCGGATTTTAGGTCGGGAGCCTTCGATCTCGTAGATGCCCGGTCCAATTCTGATCGAGGAGAGAAAAATGACGTTCGCAAATCCGGTGAAAGCTGCTGCAAACTTGCCCGTAGTATCCCCTGAATCTTTCCAACCAAGTTCCCATCCCACGTTCGAATTGAAGCAAATTTTTGTCGGACCCAACGGTCTGCGGGCGGGCTGGCGAATTCTCATGTTCCTCACTTTGGTTGCCGTCCTGTTGGGAGGTTTCGTTCTGATCCGAGCAGGCGGGCCCGCAGCCTTCCGCGAGGGATACAGAAATCAGACTCAGATCACGATCACGCCGCTTTTGATGGGCGGGTCGGAAGCCCTCACTTTGCTGATTCTCTGCATCGCTGCGCTGACGATGGGGAAAATTGAACATCGCAAATTCGGTGAATATGGTTTGCCTCTGCGACTGGCCCTGACGAAGGGCTTCTGGGTTGGCTCTCTGATCGGCCTTTTGACGATCAGCGGGACGCTGCTGAGCATGTTTCTGCTGCACGGTTTCCGCGTAACCGGGCTGGCGCTTCACGGGATGGCAATTTTGTATTCGCTTTTCGGGTGGGCCATTGCGTTTCTGCTGGTCGGATTGGTTGAAGAATTCTTGTTTCGCGGATACATCCAGTACACACTCACGTCCGGAATCGGCTTCTGGCCCGCGGCATTCTTGATGTCCGGCTTGTTCGGCTTGGGCCACTTCTTCAATTCGCACGAGAATGTACAGGGCTCCGCAGCGGTGGTGCTGTTTGGACTCTTGCTGTGCCTGTTTTTGCGGCGGACCGGAAATCTCTGGTGTGCGGTCGGCTTTCATCTAGGTTACGACTGGGGACAAATGTTCTACGGAGTTCCGGACAGCGGCATTGTGCCCTACCACAATCTGCTCAATTCCACCTTAAGCGGGCCGCAGTGGCTCACCGGCGGCACTGTTGGTCCGGAGGCGAGTTTCTTGACGCCGCTGGCGTTGCTGGTTGTAGCGGTACTTTTCAGCCGCCACTATCCCGAGACTCGCTATCACGTTCAGCAACAGAATTCGCTGCCGGTGACGGTCTCGTGAAGTTTTCGCTGCCTCGGAAGACTTCGTCAACTTTGCGCTTACGTTTTCGGTGTGAATGAGCGATGGGTATTCAGCCAGAGTGCGATTCGCTGAAGAGGTCATCTTCGTGAGCGAGCGCCGCGATTTGGAACCGCAGTTCGATCGTATTATCCGTGAGCACGGTGCAGCCATCTCGCGGCTGGCGTTCGGCTATGAGGCGGTGGCGAGCGTCAGAGAAGAACTGGTGCAAGACATCGCGCTCGCGATCTGGCAAGCGCTGGCGCATTTTCGAGGCGAGTGCTCGGAGAGAACCTTCGTGTACCGCATCGCTCACAATCGCGGCCTTAGCCATGTATGGAAGCGACGGCCGCCGCATCAGCCGCTGGACGAAATTGAAGAATCCGACCAGCCGATTGATCCGCGGCTGCATCCGGAGGAGCAGGTGGCTCAAGCCGACCGCCGGACGCGACTTACGTCGGCAATTCAATCGCTCCCCGTTACTCACAGGCAAATGATTGTGCTCATACTCGAAGGCTTGTCGCACGCACAGATGGCGGAAGTGCTGGGCATTACGGAAAACAATGTGGCAGTACGTCTGAACCGGGCAAGGAACATGTTGAAGGGCGCGTTGGGAGAGAGACCATGACCGAAGACCGCGAACTTGATGCGTGGCGAGAACAATGGAGCAGCGTCGCAGAGCCGTCAGCCGACTTCCAGCGCGATTTCCAGCGCAAGGTCCAGCAGAGAATCAAGCGCGAGGACCGGCGCTTCGTACTTGGAAATATCCTAACGGTAATCGGGTTCATCGGGATTCTGATTTTTGCCTGGTACATGCGGCGTCAATCGACCTGGATGGGAACAGGCTGGTCGGCAAGTATATGCGTCTTAGTATTCGTATCGGCCGGAGTTCGGATATGGGTTTTGCGGCGCACTTGGCGTCCCGAGACGCAGTCAACGCGTGCGTTCGTCGAACTTTGGCACAAGAGAGTGGCGGCTCGAATTCGGATGCTTCGAATCTCTACTTATTTGTCTATCGGCTGGCTTATTTTTTGTGCGGTGCTTATGGGGGTTAATTGGTCAATCATTGGGCAGGACGTGGGAGCTCATCCTAAGGAGTGGGTTGCGTTGCTGATCGTATGCGTGCTGATGCAGCCGGTACTGCTGTGGTACGGCGCGGGTTGGCTCCGGCGCCGCAAACTTGCGGAACTAGACGAAGTAAAACAAATTCTGGATGAAATGGATGGAAAAAGCGTGCAATGAAGTTGGCTCGCTTGATCCTGTCGGGTAACGGGCAATCCGAACGTTGTCGGTTCGTCCCTCGGAGCACCGAGAAAACGTCTTCGTGTTTACCGAGTCGATTCCACTTGCCTGGTTTGTCGCGTTACCGGTAACTTGGGCACTGCAACCCACTTTGGCGGTAACAGCGCTAATCAGTGCGAACTCTGGTTCGCCTTTTAGCTGCAAACCGAGTAATTCACGCCAACTGCCTGGATATCCGTTGTAATGTTCTTCTGTGCAAAGTCAGTCACACTTGTTCCACTTCGGCCTTTTGGTCTTGCTGACGGCATTCTTTGGCGCAAGCACGCAGCGCTACGTTGAGCGCGAGCTCAAGATTCCATGGGTATCGGCATCCCCTGGTGGTCTCGATGCGCTGCTGGTTTACGCGGAACTGCCAGGGAAGCATCCCCTGATCGTCATAACGCACGGATCGTCTCGGAAGTCGGAGGAGCACGCCCAGGTGACACCCTGGCAGGAGCTTCCTCAAGCGCTATGGTTTGCCCGCCGAGGATGGATCGCTCTTATTGTTGTGCGTCGCGGCTACGGAGGATCCGGCGGCGAGCAGGATGGTCGCCACGGCGGACGCTGCCCACAAACCGATTACGAGAGGGCTGGAGATTACTCAGCCGAGGACCTGCGCATTGCCATCGATTATGCGCGCAATCTACCAGAGGTAGATGCCACGCACATTATTGCAATGGGTGTCTCAACTGGAGGATTCGCAACTGTCGCCCTCACCGCCAAGGCTCCTCCTGGCCTGGTGGCTGCAATTAGCTTCGCAGGAGGGCGAGGCTCTCAAGCGGATCACGATGTGTGCAATTCTGGTGATCTGCTGCGCGCATACCGCGATTTCGGGAAACATTCGCGGATCCCGATGCTCTGGATCTACGCGCAGAATGACAAGTTTTTCTGGCCCGAGTTGGCGCAAAAGTTCGACGCAGCGTTTCGTTCACAGGGAGGTCAGGACCAGTTCGTACTTGCGCCTCCCATCGGAGAAGACGGGCACTCGCTTTTCCGTCACGTTGAGGCTTGGTCCTCTACGGTTGATAACTTTCTTAAGGCACAAAATCTGGTGACGCTGGCTGAACCGCTGCCTGAGATCACCCCGCCCAACGTTCCGCCTCCCGCCGGACTGAGCGAAGCGGGGCTGCACGATTTTCAGAGTTATCTGCTGCTTGGGCCGCACAAAGCCTTCGCCACATCTCAGCACTCATTCGGCCTCTCCGCCGCACAGATGACGGTAGACGAGGCGCGTAAGAAGGCTCTGGAGAACTGCAAGCATGCGGCTCAAAATACTGAAGCGTGCGCGGTCGTCTCCATCGATGACGCTAACGTGCAACAGTGAAGGTGTTCACCTCACTGCGGAGGCCTAACTGCTGATTTGTCGCGCAACCGGAAACTTGAAATCGACACGGACGGTAAGAGCGATTACTGAGGATTGAACTCACCCTGGGGCGAAACCTACTGGTCACCGCATACGATTCGAGCCTCTGAAATCACACTGCTTCTTCGGCAGCTTTCAGAAATTGGACAGGGGGCCGATAGCCATGTTCTTCGATGTAATGGACAATCAGCACGGGGGCCGCGAATGTAACTCCTGCCCAAGAGACTCTAATTTCGCCATTGCTTTTGCGGGACGCCAGCCATTTTCCATACCGGCTATTCATATCCAAAACGGCATGGCGGGGAGGGAGGGTTTCTTTAGGAGGACCGGGTTTAGCGCATAATTCGCAGACATGGAAGCCCCGATACAGTTCCACGGGTTTGGCGGCAAGCAATCTCAGTTTTTGGATTACATCAGCCTCAACAGTTCCTTTAGTGAAAGGATGAGTGTTATCCAGCCAGCCCACGTGAACTACCCCCGGGTGTGAACCGTGCCCGTATTTATAAGGGGAAAGGTCGGGAAAATAAGTCATCGTGCTGATTTGCTCCGTTTTGTGATTCTACACAACTCGGATTGCTCTGTGAGCCTTGCGGTCGGAAACTGAGCGGAAGTGTTGCGCCGACCCTCTGAACCCGCACGACAAATCCGGACTTGACCGCGTGGTCCGTCGATAACTACCGAGTAGCCAGGCGGCCTTGCGGCCGCCCGGCCCTCGCAGAACTGGGCGTGAAAGTTTCCCTTCACCCAGCTCAAGCCCTGCGAGCGCCTCATTAGCGGAGACGCGGTTTTGAAACGAGAAGACGCTGACGATGGACCCGGTCATGGCACTCGGGATGAAGTAGAACGCAGTTCGTAGCACCAGTGGAACCACCCATCAAGCAGGGGACGCAGTAGTGCAGGCGCCAGGAAAGAATCCCGGACCGCATCGCGCGATTATTTTTACAATTTATTCGCATCCGCGAATCCTTTGGCAACGTCACATTACGAGAGGGGATTTGCCTGCCCCTTGTTAGGGCACCGGTAAACGTAATGCGGCCCGCCGGCCGAACTATAAAGGAGAAAATGCGATGGTCAAACTAGCCTTTTACGCGAGATTGGAAGCAAAACCTGGCAAGGAAAAAGAAGTGGAGCAATTCCTCCAGAGCGCCGTGCCGCTTGTGGAAGAAGAGCAAGGTACGATCACGTGGTACGCCCTGCGCATGGGACCTTCTACTTTCGGAATCTTCGATACGTTTAACGACGAAGCGGGTCGCCAAGCTCATCTTTCAGGCAACGTGGCCGCTGCGTTAATGGCTAAAGCTCCCGACCTTTTCGCAAAGGCTCCCGAAATCAGCAAAGTGGACGTTCTGGCATCCAAGGTTGCCGACGCGAAACGTAAGGCGTCCGCGTAGCCGAACCGCCGCTCCAAGGGTCCGCTTCACGATTTCCCGTGGCAACCCCATTGCATTAGTGGAGCTGTGCCCGCAGGGTCCGATCAACGCTCAAACCGGACATCTCTAACAACGTCGGCTGTGTCAATCTCTTTTTTAAGCGCACTTCTCCGTTCACTTCAGAGAGTGTTTTTGTTCGTCGTGTTCTTCGGCCCTGTCGACGACCACGGCTCGCCTGTAATCTTTCGGT
>DATNLN010000221.1:0-32068 GCA_035602855.1 Candidatus Acidiferrales bacterium | reverse complement strand
CAGGACAAGAATTTGCTCTTCGACGGCCTGATCGCCAGCATCCAGCAGCACCCGCTGCAATGGCAGCTGGTCATAACGGTTGCTCAGCCGGGTGATCCCACCGACAACGCTACGATCCAGTGGCCGGATGGGCGGGAGCAGGTGGAGGTAGGAACGCTGACGCTCGACTCCGTGGAAAGCGATGACACCAGTCCTGCGCGCGACATTAATTTTGATCCGCTGGTTTTGCCGGCGGGCATGGCGCCGTCGGGCGATCCCCTGCTGAGCGCGCGGTCGGCGATTTACTCGCAATCGTTTACCAGGCGCGCCGGCGAAACAAAAGAGCCGAGCGAAATCACGCCTGCCGAGGTGCGAAAGTGAGCGCCAGGACGACCGACCGGCAGCAATTCACTGGGTCCATGCGGTTCCTGCACTGGCTGATGGCTGCGCTGGTGTTGACCATGCTCGGCATCGGCGTTGCGATGGTCGCATCGCTGGGCGACTATCACCGCCTGGTATCGATCCATCGCCCGGTGGGGATTCTGATCCTGATTTTGGTGGTCATCCGGTTCGTGAACCGGCGCTTGAGCAGCGTGCCGCCCTTTCCTGCCACGATGTCCCCGCAGGAACGCTTTGCTGCGCACGCGTCGGAAGTTCTGTTGTATACGTTGCTCTTTGTAGAGCCGCTGGTCGGCTGGGGGATGTTGTCCGCCGCGCGCTATCCGATCGTCCTGTTCGGGTCACTGCGTCTTTTTCCCATCCTTCCGCACAGCTTGATGCTTTACGCAGTGTTGCGGAAGACGCACACGTTTCTCGCCTATCTCCTGTTCCTCGCATTCGTCGCCCATTTTGGAGCCATTCTGTTTCACACGCTGATCGTGCGCGACGGGATGCTGAGCCGCATGGCGCCGTGGCGGGCCCGCGCGCGCTGACTTCATCGGCAGAGCCATTCCTGTTAGCGCGCTGCGTCGCGGGACGCCCGCTCGAGGAATGTCCGTGCTGGTGTCGCGTGGCGGTCACTTGGGTACGGAGACCAACCTTACCGGCAACGGCGTTTACCGAGCACGAGGCCCGTGTCAGTGGTGGAATGTCTCATCCCGGCACTCATCCTCGCACTCCCAGGTCAGAAATCGCGAGAATCGCTCCGTTATCGTGCGCCGCCGGCAGCTAACAGCTCAAACGATTGAACTGCGCTGGCCTCGTCCTTCTGAACGTCGAAGACTTTATGCAAGCTGGTTACCTTCAACAACTCCTGCACTCGTGGATTGACGTTGACCATCTTGAGCTGGCCGCCCTCCTTCTGCAGCGTCGTATGCGTTCTCACTAGTTCGCCCAGCCCGGCGCTGTCGACGTATTCCACCGCCTGCAAGTTCAACAGGATTCGTTTGTTTCCCTTCTCTAGCAGTCCCGCCACGACCTCGCGAAGCATGATGTTGCCTTCGCCGACCGTGATCCTTCCCCGCACTTCCACCACCGAAATGTCGCCGATCTGTCGCGACGCAGTTTGCATTTTTATGCTCATGCGCCAGCGCTCGCTAATGCCTATGCGATCCAGGATTGCGGTTGCCACCCTTGCAATTTCTTGCGAATCGGATCGCACCACGATGAGTGACCGCCCTTCCTGCAAGACTTCTGCGAAGAACGTCAAGTCTTGGCACGCCCTTTCGCCCGGAGTCGGCTGCGGAGTTTCCATCGCCGTCTCTAGTGACAAGTTGGGCTTTGCTGACAACATTTTGCCCACTTCGGAGCCGGCAAGCCCCAGTGCGGCCGTCGCGCCGACTCCCAGCGCGAACACTTGGCCGATTCCTGGAATTGAAAACAGCGTTGCGGCTACCATTCCCGACATTACGCCGGCCGCCCCGCCCACAAGCCCTCCTGCATAGGCGCCGAGACTCTTGCCCAGGGTCATGGCTTCACTTTCCGATCGAGTCAGAAAAATAATCGTATCTTGCGGGACGTGCTTGGCTAGCAGTTCCTTCACCGCTTCTTCCGCGCGTTCCCGCGAAGCGAATACGCCAATTACGGTTTCCATTGCATTCTCCTTGGAAGCAAACGGGAGACCCCACCGCGATACAGGAGCCTCCCATCGGGCTTTCGGTTCAGGTTTCGTTCCAGTTTCGTCAAATCACACCGGGTAAAAACGCAATAGGGTCCGCACACTGGCGATCCTTATGGCGTAACGGTCAGCGGCAGAGAAACCACCGCCAGTTCATTTTCCCCATTGGCGTGTGATAGTTCTTTCTCGCCACGCGATACGGCGAGTTTCGATCCTTGGCCGTGTCCGGTCCGGATCTCAGACAGGAAGCACTCATTGCTGTAGCAGTGAAAGATCAGCTCAGCATCGTTGCCCTTGGCATCCATGGGGTCGGTAAGTACGAACGTTGCGGCAGACCAATCCGTGCTTCGAATCTGCAGCACTGCTTTGTTTGACGGAAGCGCTCGCCGGATCTGATACTCGCCGGCTGGCATCTTGGTATTCTCAACTTGGAACGCGAAAGGAATTTTGGCCTGCGTGACCTGCTGAGCGTGGGTTTGCACCGGTACAAGAGCGGTAAAGACCAGCGCCGCGGCAACGGTGAGAATTTGCTTTTTCATCGACTTTCTCCTTTTTCTTTTCATGTGCCCGGCAGCTTTTGTGATTGCCTCACTGTCGAGTTGCGCACACTTTGGCCCCACGCCTGGAAAACCACAATGCACTGTCGGCGACCTGCGAGTGAACTGCGCATGAACCACTAAGCCGCAGGTATAAAACGACTTCTCGCTAAAGAACCGCGTTGGGCATGCTAGCTGCCGCAGGTCTGCAAATCTGTTGGGCCGTCCCGTGGTATATATTCAGAACGAGGCACGCATGCCGCAGCCAGCACCAAGTGCAGCGCTCCTGCGATTCGACGTATACGCTCTGGACCTGCGCGCGGGCGAGCTTTTCAAGAGTGGCCGTAAGATTAAACTGCAAGAACAACCCTTTCGAATCCTCGCGATATTGCTCGAACATCCCGGCGAGCTTGTTACCCGTGAAGAGCTGCGCCAGAGGCTGTGGTCCGAGAATACTTTTGTGGACTTTGAGCACAGCCTGAACACGGCAATCAAGAAGTTGCGGCGGGCTCTCTGTGAGGAAGCTGACAAACCGCGGTTCGTCGAGACCCTCCCGCGACGCGGCTACCGTTTTGTCGGTGCGCTCGTGGACCACGCGCCACCGTCACTGCCAACCTCCAGTGACCAGCCCAAGGGCCTGGTCGGCAAAGTGTGCGTGCTTCGAGATGAAACGGGCGGAGATTTTGTGACTCTCCCGGTCGATGAGAAGACAATGCGCGAGAAACAAAAGCTCGAATCGGCAGCCGACGATTTGGGGCTGTCGCTTCTGTTCGCTGCGGAGAAACTATTGGTGGTGCGAGCAGGCACGCGAGTGAAGGTGCTCGAAGCTCGCCCGGCTGAGTCCTGTTATGAAGTTCGCATTCTCGAGGGCGAGCACATGGCCAAGACCGCAGTCGTACCGCAAATCTACCTTGTCTAACCGGCCAAGGAATCGACGAGCAACCCCCATAGTTCCGTTCGCGTCGCCCGCTCCGAAAAAACACTACACACCGTTCGCCGCGCGCACTACACTTGTGCGGACTCGGATGATTCGCCCAGCACCCATCACGATAGCTGCCAAGCCTGCGCGCCTCTGCGTGCTCGGCATTGACCCCGCGGTCGCCGGCGCCACAGGCTACGGCGTGGTCGAATTCAGCGGCCCATCGCCGCGCCTGCTGCGTTTCGGCGCGCTGAAACTTCCCGCACGCGCCACGTTCGCCGCGCGCCTGCGCGAAATTCACGAACTGGTCGCCCAACTGGTAGCGGAATTCGCGCCGGACGCCGTCGCTGTGGAATCCGTCTTCACAGCGCTGAACATGCGCACGGCGCTGAAGCTCGCCGAAGTTCGCGGTGTGGTTCTGCTCGCTGCCGCACAAGCCTCGATTCCTGCGCACAGTTATTCGCCGCGCGAAGTGAAAGCCAGCATCGCCGGCTACGGCGCCGCATCCAAACACCAAATGCAGCAGATGGTAACCTCCGCGCTGGGATTGACCGAATATCCCGAGCCGGCCGACGCCGCCGACGCTCTGGCCGTCGCGCTCTGCCACGCGCACAGTTTCCGCGCGCGCGAACGCCTGCTGGCTTCCATCACCGCGATTCCTGGCGTGATCCGGCCGCGTCCGGTAGCTGATGCAGCGAAAACCACCCTGCGAAACCAAACCCGCGCGGCGCGCATCTCTGGGCTGTGATGCGCGAATTCATGACTCGCTGCGCCCAGCGCCACGGCTCCAGCGCGTTCGCTCGCACCTCGCTGGTAGTTTTCGCGCTCGCCGTCTGCGCGGCAGAAATATCCGCTGCAATGCCAGCCCGACTGCTGCGCTCAAGCGCTCCTGACCGCGCGTTCAACAGTGCAGGCGCTCGCGCAGAAAACGCTGCTGCACAAATCACCTTCCGCAAGGTCTTCAAGACCAGCTACCCCGAGTTCGTCGAAATCAAAATCAATCAAGCCGGTACGGGCACCTACGACATCCGCCAGCTCGATGAAGACGCCAACCCCCAGCCGTTCGAAGTGAGCGCTCCGCTCGCACAACGCATTTTCGCGCTGGCTGCCAAACTGAATAATTTTCAAAACGTGGATTTGGACGTCCACCGGCGGCTAGCGAACCTTGGCGCAAAAAGCCTGGTGTACGAAAAAGGCGGGGAAAAACACGAAACCGATTTCAACTACACGCTCGACGACACCGCCTCGCAGCTCGTCAACATTTTCGAAGGCCTGGCACGTCAGACTACGGATCTTTCCGACCTGGTCCGCACCATGCGTTACGACCACCTCGGCGTCAACGATGTGATGCAGCAAATCGAGCGCGACTACAACAGCAAACTGCTTCCCGAGCCTGAACGCCTGCTCCCTACCCTCGACCAGCTAGCCGCCGACGAAAAATTCATAGACCTCGCCCGCACCCGCGCCCGCAGCCTCGCCGCCCGCATCCGCTCGTCGCATTAGAGCCTCCGCCGCCAAGGGCGCGCCGTCAGCCGCGATGGCCCTTTTTGCGCTTGCACAGCCCGAAACTGTCCCATCGTACAACTTGACACTTCGTACAACTCCGTTTACTCTCCCTGCCATCCTCGCAGTCCCAAAACGGGAACCAAGGTGACCGAAACCATGCGACCCCAGTCCGCACGTTTCTTGCGTATTTGTCTGCTCTTTGCTTTTATTTCGCTGCTGATGCTGCAGCCGCTGCGCACCTTCGCGCAGACGGCGCTAGTTCCGTCGCGCATCACCCAGGCGGTGGACGAATCGAATCTCACCGTACTGAAAGGCAACACCTATTACCTGGCAAGCGCTGCATATGATCGCGGGGCGGCCCCCGCAAGCCTGCCCATGAGCCGCATGCTCCTGGTGTTGCAACGCAGCCCCAGCCAGGAAGCCGCGCTCGAACAATTGCTCGACCAGCAGCAGGACCATTCCTCGCCGAACTATCACCAGTGGCTCGCGCCCCAACAATTCGGCCAGCAGTTCGGCCCCTCCGACCAGGACATCCAGATAATCACGGCTTGGCTGCAATCCCACGGATTCCAGGTTGCGCCGCTCAGCAACGGCCGAACCGTACTCGAATTTTCCGGCACCGCCAGCCAGGTCCAGGCGGCGTTTCACACCGCAATCCACAAATATTCAGTGCCCACAGCAGCCGGAACAATCGAAGACCGCTGGGCGAACTCAACTAACCCTTCCATCCCAACGGCGCTCGCGCCCGTGATTGTCGGCATCGATACGTTGCACAATTTTCCGAGAAAGCCGATGCACGTGGTTTCTGGCATCTTCAAGAAAAACAAGACGACCGGCGAAATCAAAGCTCTCCATTCGGAACTCACCTTTACCTGCGGCTCGAACCAAGCGGGTCAGCCGGTGAGCTGTTTTGGGCTGGGCCCCTACGATTTTGCAACGATCTATAACGTCTTGCCGCTCTGGAATGGCAGTCCCGCTCCGGTGATCGACGGCACGGGGCAGACCATCGCAATCATTGGCGAGACCGATGTGGACATGAAGGATATCGAGAACTTCCGCAGCCTGTTTGGTCTGCCTGCAAACGACCCGCTCGTCGTTATGGATGGCCCGGATCCCGGCATCGTGCCCGGTGATGAAACGGAATCGGATCTCGATTTGCAATGGGCTGGCGCGGTCGCCAAGGGCGCCACCATCAAATTCGTCACCTCCGCCACCACCAATACGACCCCAGGTGTCGATCTTTCCGCGCAGTTCGCGGTCGACAACAACGTCGCTCCGGTAATGAGCGAGAGCTACGGCATCTGCGAGGCTGGGCTGGGTACGGCCGGCAATCACTTTTACAACTCGGTCTGGCAGCAAGCGGCCGCCCAAGGAATCACGGTGTTTGTTTCCGCCGGAGACTCTGGCTCCGCCGGTTGCGACGGCCACGACAATCCATCCCCTGCGCCCGCCGAATTCGGCTTACAAGTAAACGGGTTTGCGTCCACGCCCTACAACGTTGCCGTCGGCGGCACGGATTTCAACGACCTTTCCAATCCGGCTACCTACTGGAGTAGCACGAACAACGCAACCACGCAGTTATCCGCCAAAAGCTATATCCCCGAGGTCCCCTGGAACGACAGTTGTACGAGTCAGGCGCTGGAATTTTATGGCTACCCCGGCATCGCGCTGGAAGACTGCAACAATTCGCAACTGATCGATGTGAATGTATTCACGGTTGGCGGGTCTGGCGGGAAGAGCAGCTGTACTACGGGCGACGGGCAGGATATTACGAGCTGCTCGGGAGGCTATGCCAAGCCCTCTTGGCAGACCGGTGCGGGCGTGCCTAGCGACGGAAAACGCGATATCCCGGACGTCTCGTTGTTCGCTGCCGCAGGATTCTACACCGGCAGCTTTTACATCGTTTGCGAGGCCGACCAGACCGACGCTACCTACTGCGATCAGAGTCCCGAGGCCGAAGAATTTCTCGGCGTTGGCGGCACCTCGGCTTCCACGCCATCCTTCGCCGGGATTATGGCCATGGTGAACCAGAAAGCCGCATCGCGTCAGGGCAACGCCAACTACACGTTCTACAGGCTTGCCGCGCAATCCGGAGCTAGTTGCGCTTCGTCAGGAACGCCGGCAAGCACTTGTATCTTTTACGACGTCACCACCGGAACCAACGCCATGCCCTGCGACGACACCGTGCCGCAGCCGGTGAATTGCGGCCCTCCTGGCGCCGAAGGGCTGGGTATTTTGTCCGGCTACAGTTCGACGGCCGGCTACGACCTGACCACCGGACTCGGTTCGGTTAACGCCGCAAACCTCGTCAACAAGTGGAGCACCATTACCTCCGCGCTCAAGCCCAGCGCAACTACCTTAACGCTCAATCCGACTTCATCCATCGTGCATGGCTCTGCTGTGACGGTTCAGATCGGCGTGACACCCGCTCCTCCCGCCACGGGAACGGCCACCGGCAACGTCGCGCTGCTCTCGACCTCCACGGTTGAGCCAGGCGTAGGGGACTTTGCGTTGACCAGTGGCTCGGTAAATTCCACGACCGACGTGCTACCTGGCGGCAGCTACAGCGTCACGGCGCATTATCCCGGCGATGGCACCTTCGCCGCCAGCGACTCGACGCCCGTTCCCGTAACAGTCACACCGGAAGGCAGCAAAGTCGCCGTTTCCTTCATCACCCAAGATTCTCAAGGCAATGCCTCTACGTTTACTTCAGGACCCTACGGTTCTACCGTCTATCTCCGAGCCGATGTCAGCGGCAATTCCGGCAATGGTGTGCCGACCGGCACTGTCACGTTTAAGGACAACGGTCAGGCCATCAGCGGAATCCCGGCACTCGCGCTCAACAGCCAAGGCAACGTCCTGCCCACGAATCCGACTCTCACCTTCACCGCGGGAACTCATCCCATAACCGGTTCCTACAGCGGCGATCCCAGCTTCAATCCCAGCACCTCCACCGCTGCATCCTTCACCATCACCCAAGTCGTGACCACCGCGGCTGCCCCCAACGGTGGGAATAGCACCGCCGTTTTTGGCTCGGCGAATCTGATTTCGGGCACCGTAACAGCTCAGAGTTGCGGAAATGGTCCGACCGGTACGATTACGTTTTTCGACGGCGCGACCCAACTGGGAACGCCTCAGACAGTCCAATCCAGCACGAACTCAAATTGCAGCGTTCAAGCCACGGCATCCGTCACCACCAGCTCGCTTACGCTCGGCAACAATTCATTCACCTACAAATACAGCGGCGACACCAACTACGTAGCGGCGGTTTCTCCGGCGTCTCAAATAGACGCGCAAATTGGCACCAACATCGCGCTCGCCTCCAGCGCGCCAACGATACAGCAGGGCCAATCCATCACTTTCACAGCGACCATTACCCAGACTCAGCCCGGTGGCCCCGGTCCTACCGGCACCGTGCAATTCTCCGCCAACAGCGTGAACATCGGGAGCGCAGTAGCCGTCAGCGGCGGACAAGCGCAAATCTCCAGCAACTCGCTTCCCTCCGGCAATAACGTCAGCGTTGCCGCCGTATATTCGGGCGACACCAATTACCGGGGTTCTGGCGCTGACCTTTCGCAGGCCGTCACCCCTGGCCCCGATTTCAACATTTCGTTTGCACCGGCTACCGTCAACGTCAGCGCTCCTGGTTCGTCCGCATCCACGGTCTTGACTGTGAACGCGCTGAACGGTTTCACTGCGTCGGTCAATCTCACAGGCTGCACCCATCTTCCTTCGGAAACCACTTGCAGCTTCAGTCCAGCTACCGTAGCTGCGGGTGGGACCTCGACTGTGACCGTTTCGACCACCGCTCCCAGCTCGCTCGTTCCCCTCAGTCGCCACGTTGATGTCGTCGGATGGCAAACGCCTGCGGGCGCGATCCGCCTTTTGATCTTGGCCGTGGCGCTCTGCGCGCTAGCGATGCAGGCGCGGCGCCGCCGCTGGAACTTCATCGCCAGCGGAATCACGCTCACATTGTTGATCGTCATCGCGGCGTGCGGAGGCGGAGGGACCGGTGGCGGCGGAACCGGGCCCACCGATACGGGTACGCCCGTGGTTACGAATCAGACCGTTACCGTGACGGCCACCAGCGGCACAACCACACACACCTTTACCTTCACGCTCAACGTCAACTAGCCGGCGCGCGCTCTGTGCCAGCACAATTTATGGGGAGTCCGGCGGCTTGTGAAATTTGGTCCCAGGGCGCGAGATCGGAGGGCCGCCGCGTTGCGTTTTCTTAGCCACTCACGTTCGTGCGCTATCGGTGCCGCAGCAACGATCGCGGACGGTCAAGCGAACGCCGCTACAAATACTCGCCGCTCACCGCACGATTAACCCTGCATACCCAACCACTTCGTCGTGCTCGCCGGTAATGTCACCCGACGTCGCATAACGTACCAGCTCCGCCCTTTCCGCGCCCAGATCCCTTAGCGCGACCAGCATCGCTGTCGTGGCGGCGTAACCGCACATCGTGATCCCTTCCCCGCGCACCGCGTCATAGAGTCCGCGCGGATCGAGCGCCAGAATGCGCTCGATCGCCCGGCCGTCTTTTGCTCGCGTCAACGCATCACTCTCGTAATGGTTCATGTCCGTGCTGGCAATCATCAGCACGCGCTCGCTCTGCGCCGCCACCACCTTCGCCACCGCGTGGCCCAATTCTTCCAGCAACGGATAGCGATCCGCACCCAGCACCACCGGCACAAACCGAAAATCCGGCGCCAGGCGCTGCAGAAACGGAATCTGCACTTCCAGCGAATGCTCTCGCTCGTGCGCCACGGCGTCTTCGCGCAAACGCGGGCACGCCTGCATCAGCTCCGCGGCCAGCTCCGCATCTACCGGCGCATCTCCCAAAGGCGTTCGCCAGCTTCCTTGCGACAAAATTGCCATCGCTTCACCGCGCGGGTAATGCCGCGGCCCCAGCAAAATGCATTGCGCGGGAATTTCCAGCGAAGAATAAACCGCCCCTGCGACGTGCCCTGAATACAGGTAGCCCGCATGAGGAACGACGCAACCGCGCGCCGCAATTCTCCCGGCGCTCGCCGCGGACGGCGCGAATCGAGCAATCTGCCGCGCAAGCTCGTTCGGTTCCGATGGGTAGAAGCGGCCAGCAACAGCAGGAGGGCGAATCATTTCGTAGCGCCGGCATCTGGCCGGCTGTTTTCTCGCGTGTGACTCTGCCGAAAAAACTCACGGCGCAATACGGGGAATCAAATCGGTTTGGAAGGCTTGCCCTTAACGTTGAGCGCTTCACTGCTGCCGGGTATCCATAAAATCCTCACGTGGTCCCCGCTCTGATAGCCGCCCTCATCCTGCACCCGTTCGATTACATTTTTGGCTCTGTCGGAGAACGTGAAGGTGTGGACCTCCATCGGATTGTCCGCTTCGCGCACGATCAAGGTGCGCCGGTCGGAGTGGATCACTTCCGCCTTCAGCCATACGGCCTTCGCGGGCTTCTGCTTCACCACCACGGGCGAGTTGACGTCGGTGGAAATCGGCGTCTTTTCCGGTTCGGTCACCTGCGCGCGCGCAGACGGCGCAGACACTGCCAGCACAGCAGCGGCGCAGAATAGCCAGGCAATAATAAATTTACAGTTCTTCATCGAATGATATCTTCAGCGACTTCAGGAATTTTATGTCTTGCGCGGTGATCTCCACCCGCGGCTCGATCGTTTCTTCTTCCATGATTTCGTCATCCACGCGGATGTGCAGCGATTCCAGGAAACGGCGGTCCTGCGTGGTCATCTTCGCGTCCTGCGCGGATCTGCGCGCCAATCCGATCGTCGCGTCCAGTTTCAGCACAATGTCGAAGCCGGCCGAACGTACTCCCGAAATAGCTTCCGCGATCCGGTTGGAATCAGACACCGTATCATTAATGGCGTGTCCCAGCTCTCGCAGCAGCTGCTTCATGCGATCGTCGAGTTGCAAGGGCATCACCTCCCGTAAGAGCACCCTTCTATCCCAATTCTAGGTCCGCCGCCACCGCGAAACAAGGCCCAGGTGCGCAAAGTGAGCTAATCCAGTTAACCGTGCACCCCTCCAGGTGACGCCGCCATCCTGCGGAGCGCAGCGACGACGGATCTCTATTCACTGTTGCCCGCCTCGCGAGGCCGCTACCGAGCAGACGCCTTTCGCGCCCTCGCCGCAGCGCCTCCGCGTAATTTGTACTAGAATTGTTCCATGGCCGAAGGCTTCTACCCCACGCTCTGGAGCTCCACCAAGATCACCCTGCGCGTTGTGTGGCGCGCCATCCGCCAACTCTTTCACGAAACCACGGGAGCAATTTTCGCTCTCTTCGCGCTCTACGGCGGCATCTCCGCCTGGCGCCAGTGGCACACTCGCCCCGCGGCGTGGCTCTTGGGCTTCACGATCGTTTACGCCGTCACCATGGTTTGCTTTGCGTTCACCTCGTTCCGTCGCGCGCGTCGAATTCGCTGAGACGACCCCATGACACGCGACGCAAAAAAATCCGCCGCCATGGCAGAACGCAAGGCCGCGTCCCCCTCCGGCCTGCCCATCGAAGCTGTCGTCAATGCGAACGACCTCCCCGATCGGGACGCCGAACGCGACCTCGGCTATCCCGGCCAATTCCCTTTCACGCGCGGCGTTTATCCGACCATGTATCGCGGTCGCCTGTGGACCACCCGCCAGTACGCTGGCTTCGGCAGCGCCGTCGAATCCAATCAACGCTACCGCTATCTTCTCGCGCAAGGCGTGAAAGGCCTCTCGGTCGCATTCGATCTCCCCACGCAAATCGGCATGGATTCCGATCACACCCTCGCGCTGGGCGAAGTCGGCAAAGTCGGGGTCGCCATTGATTCGCTCGAAGACATGCAAACGCTCTTCGACGGCATCCCGCTCGAGAGCGTCTCCACCTCGATGACCATCAATTCCACAGCCGCGATTCTGCTCGCGCTTTACGTCGCCGTCGCCAAACAACAAGGCGCGAACCTGCAGCGCCTGGCCGGCACCGTGCAGAACGACATCTTGAAAGAATATATCGCGCGCGGCACTTACATCTATCCGCTGCGCCCCGCCATGCGCATCGTCACCGACATTTTCGCCTGGTGCCGCCAGGAACTGCCCAACTGGAACGCGATTTCCATTTCCGGGTACCATATCCGCGAAGCCGGCTCTACCGACGTGCAGGAAGTAGCCTTCACTCTGGCGAATGGCATCGCTTACGTCGAAGCGGCCATCACCGCAGGCCTCGCCGTGGACGAATTCGCGCCGCAACTTTCGTTTTTCTTTAATTCGCACAACGAACTGCTGATGCAAATCGCAAAATTCCGCGCTGCGCGCCGCCTGTGGGCCCGCACCATGCGCGAACGCTTCGGCGCGCGCGACCCGCGCTCGCTGATGCTGCGCTTCCACGCGCAAACCGCCGGCTCCTCGCTCACCGCGCAGCAGCCGGAAAATAATTTGGTGCGCGTCGCGCTGCAATCTCTCGCCGCGGTGCTCGGCGGCTGCCAATCGCTGCACGCCAACGCGCTCGATGAAGCTCTCGCCCTCCCCACCGAACAATCCGCGCTGCTCGCCCTGCGCACCCAGCAAATCATCGCGCAGGAAACGGGAGTCGTGAACACGATTGATCCGGTTGCGGGATCCTACGCCATCGAAAAACTCACCGACGAAATCGAAGCTGGCGCCCGGGAATACATTTTGAAGATTGACGCGATGGGAGGAGTGCTGAGCGCCGTCGAAAGCGGTTACATCCAGCAGGAAATTCAGAAGTCCGCGTTCGAATACCAGAATGCCGTGGACAGCGGCGAACAGGTAGTAGTAGGCGTAAATCGTTTTCAGACCGAAGATGAAAAACCCATCCCCACCCTGCGCGTTGATCCCGCAATCGAACCTGCCCAGATCGCGCGCCTCAATGTCCTGCGCGCGCGCCGCGACACGCCGAAAGCCCAGGCCGCGCTGGTCGAAATCGAGCGCCGCGCCCGCACCAGCGAAAATCTTATGCCCGCCATTCTCATCGCCGTCGAGTCCTACGCCACCGTAGGCGAAATCTCCGACGCCCTCCGCCGCGCCTTCGGCGAATACCAGGAATCCGTCGTAATCTGAATCGTCGCCGCCGTTGCAGCTGAATCCGTAGCGGCCAGCTTTAGCCGGGCGCGCTGCCTTTGTCTCACTCGCAAATCGCTTAAACCCGCAGGCCGCAGCATCCACGCATCTACGGCCGCGCCGCGCGGCGATGGTTCGGCCGAAATGATCGCCCGGCTGCGTTCTCCACCAGCGTCTCAAACGCCGCAACGCAGGCGTGCCGCAACTCGTGCGCAATCCGCTCCGGCACTCCCTTGGTCAGCAGCAGCGTCGCAGTTCCGTGCAGCAGAGCCGCCAGGGCAAGCGCCAAACCCGCGTGTTGCTCCTGCGTCCCGCCCAATCGGTCCGCCAGGCTTTTCTTCAACAAGTCAAAGGACGGTCGCGGCTCTTCTTTGGCCAGGCGCACTGCCCAATCCGCATGGATCAGTTCGTACTCGTTGCCATGTCGAAGAGCGAACTCGAAATAGCGCAAGCAAAACTCCTCAGCGGAGTGCGCCCGCCGCATATAGGAAAACATAATCTCCTGCGCCCGCTTGCGCAGCAGCTCCAGAATGTCCCGCTTATCGCGGAATCGCTGGTACACCGTGGGAGTCGTCGTGCGCGCGGTGCGCGCCACCGCGCGCATGGTCAGCGCCCTTTCGCCACCCCTGCTCCACAATTGATAAGCAGCATCCAGAATGCGGCCTTCCAGACGAGCATCGGCTGTTCGCGGCATCTTCGCTCTTCGCTCCTTGCCCCGGGGCGATCCAGGTAAAATAATCTTTACAATGTATAACAAACGATGTATAAATAATACAGGCGCGCAGTATACTCCCGTTTTATTCCCTGGTGCAGTAAAAAAACCGAAGTGCGCTACGAGGTACGATGCACAGATTTGAATATGCGGTCAGCACCAAAGCCACGCCTGCCCTCACCTGGGAGGTTTACACCAACTGGAAAATGTGGCACACCTTCGCCAATATCTACGGCCGTATGCACTGGCAACACGGCGAACCCTGGAGTATCGGCAGCCGGATGGAGATTGAAATCCTCAAACCCATCCAGGTCGTCGTGGATCATTTGATCGTCAATTGCCGGCCCGGCCGCGAGCTCGGTTGGATCGATCGGGCCCTGGGCATCACCATGCACCAGTGGGTCGAATTCGAAGAGCAATCTTCTGGCGGTACGCGCGTTCGCACCTGGGGAGAAATCAAGCCGGCTCGCGTCGCTGTGGCCGGGCGCACCGCGGAATATTTGGTCGGCGTGTTTACGGCAACCTGGTACGAAAATTTTCGCTCGATGTGCGACGAGTTCGCCGAAGTCGGAGTGTGAATCGCGCTGTGATCCTGCGTTGCGCGGTCAAAGCGCCGCCCGCCGCGGGCGCGGCGAGTACTAACTAATCGGCCGCGGACGAAGCGGCCTTCTCCGCGCCGCCCGTGTCCTGCATCGCATTCGCGCGCAACACCAGCACCGGGCAGCTCGCCTGCTTCACCACTTTCTCCGCCACGGAACCGAACGCGATTTTGTGCCAGCCAGTCATGCCGTGCGTCGCGATGATAATCATGTCCGCGTGCTGGTGCTCGGCGATGCGCACCAGCTCCATTCCAACATCATTCGCCGTCCCCGTTTCCGTGCGCGCCTTCACATTTTTCTGCGCGAGCGTGGCGGCCAGATCAGCCAGCCGCTTCGCGGCGGCGCCCGTCAAGCTCTGGTCGTATTCGCCTTCCTTCAGAATGGACACATTTTCCGGCAGATGCGGGATTGCCGGCACCACGTGGACCAGCAGCAGTTCGGCGCCGAACCGCGTCGCGAAATCCGCAGCCACGTCCAGCGCAGCGTGCGATGGATCGCTGAAATCGATCGGGGAAAGAATCAGCTTGGGAGGCAGCATGGCGTCGTTTCCTTTGTGCGGTGTTCCGCGTGATGGAAGGGGCCGCGGCGCCATCCTACCAAACCAATTTTCCGCCATGTTACGCCCTCGTTGCTGCCACGTTAATTTCGCGATTCACCCCCAACTCGATCCGCGCGCGCGAAGCCACACCCGGAAACCCCGCGCTACGCCTCTGAATCGTATTGTCCTAGAATAAGCACTCATGAATTCCCCGGCCCTGTTGGACAATCTTCGCGTCGTGCTGGTGGCGACGCGCAATCCTTTGAATATCGGGGCGGCGGCGCGCGCCATGAGCAATTTCGGCTGCACGCACCTGCGCCTGGTGAATCCCTACGATCCAGCGTATCGCGAAGCAGTTTCCGCCGTGGGCGCGGCCCCGGTGCTCGCCAGTGCCGAACAGTTTTCCACCGTCGCTGAAGCCGTGGCCGATTGCGCCCTCGTCGTCGGCACGACGGCCGCTGGCCGCCGCGAATTGCATCATTCGCTCTGCACTCTCGAGGCTGGAGCGCGCATTATTCTGCAACATCTTGCGCTGCAGCACACCCGGCGCGAGCAACCCGCGAACGCGAAGCTCACACGCACGGAAGTTGCGCGCAAAAAGATCGAGAGCATGCGCGCCGGACGCGGAAAAACAGCGAGCGGCGCGCACGCGGCGAAGAAGCCCACCCCAGATCGCGTGGCTGTCCTGTTCGGCTCGGAAAAAACCGGATTATCCAACGAAGACCTGAGCCACTGCCACTGGCTCCTGCGCATTCCCACCCGCGAAGAGCATCGCTCGATGAACCTGGGGCAGGCCGTCGCAGTCTGCCTCTACGAACTGGTCCGCGACGCCAAGGCCGCAGCCAAATTTAAGCGAGCGCTGGAAAAAGCAACGCCTGCCACCGCGGGCGAACTCGAACGCTTCACCGCCGTCCTCAGCGAAGCCCTCAGCTCCAGCGGCTTCCTCGACCGCCGCACCGTAGCCGACGCCGACGAGCGCATCCGCCGCCTCGTCCGCCGCCTGAATCTCCCCAGCCGCGACGCCGACATGTGGACCGGCATAATGCGCCAAATCGTCTGGAAGCTCCACGCCATGGAAAAACCGCAGCCATCTGCGCATACAGGGGGTCGAAGACACCGCACAACGTAGGCCGAGCCGCGCCTACGGAGCCGCGTTGGCTGAGGTTATCGCTTCGCGCGTTTTCGGGCGACGGGCTTGAAAACGATCTTGTCGGCTCAAGTGCTTGCGACAAAGCAGATATCCTTGAAAGCTTTAACGGTGCAGCTGGAATTTGTGCCGCTTTTCACTTCGTCCCGGATTCATGTATTCTGCTGGGCCTATGCTGGATTTGGGATATGTGCGGGAGCATTTGGATGTGATCGAGAAGATGGCGCGGGAGCGCGGCGCCACGCTCGACCTGGGGCCTTTTCGGACGCTGGACACCGACCGGCGGATGGTGATTACTTCGGCGGAGCGGTTGAAGGCAGAGCGCAACAAGGCCAGCGAAGAAATTGCGCGGATGAAGAAGTCAGGCGAGGATGCTGCTTCGCTGTTGGCCTTGATGAAGCAGGTTTCCGACAAAATCAAGCGCGACGACGAGACCATCACCGATCTCGACGAGCGGCTGCGGCAATTTTTGCTGACTGTGCCGAATATTCCTCATTCCAGCGTGCCCCCGGGAAAATCGGCGGCGGAAAATGTGGAGGTGCGGCGGTGGGGCGCGCCGCCGGCTTTTGATTTCAAGCCGAAGGCGCACTGGGAATTGGGCGAAGCCGCGGGAATTCTGGATTTCGACGCGGCAGTGAAAATCGCGGGTTCGCGCTTTGCGGTGTACAAGGGGCTGGGCGCGCGGCTGGAACGAGCGCTGGCGAATTTCTTTCTGGACGTGCACACGCGCGAGCACGGCTACACGGAAATTCTGCCGCCGTTTCTGGTGAACACCGCTTCGCTGACCGGCGTCGGCCAGCTGCCGAAATTCGCGGCGGAAATGTTTCATGTGGAAGGCACGGACCTGTGGCTGACGCCGACTTCAGAAGTGGAATTGACCAGCATGTATCGCGACACGACTCTGGAGGCCGATGCGCTGCCGATCAAAGTGTGCGCGTGGACCGCATGCTTCCGCTCGGAAGCCGGCGCGGCAGGACGCGACACGCGCGGGCTGAAGCGCCAGCATCAATTTCAGAAAGTGGAAATGTTCAAATTCACGCGGCCGGAACAGAGTTACGACGAGTTGGAAAAGCTGGTGGCAAACGCCGAAGCGATTTTACAGCGGCTGGGGCTGCACTACCGCGTAATGCTGCTGTGTACCGCCGATATGGGATTCGCGTCAGCGAAAACGTACGATATTGAAGTGTGGCTGCCCTCGGCGGGCGAGTTCATGGAAATTTCTTCCTGCTCGAATACGGAATCGTTCCAGGCGCGAAGGTCGGGGATCCGTTTTAAGCCGCCGGGCGGAAAGAAATCAGAGTTCGTGCATACCCTGAACGGCTCAGGCTTGGCGGTCGGCCGCACATGGATCGCGCTGCTCGAAAATTTTCAGCGCGCGGACGGATCGGTCGCGATTCCGGAGGCGCTGCGGAGTTACATGGGCGTGGATTTCATTCCTGACTCGGCGAAAACTTAAAAGTTCTTATCGTAGAGACGCAGAGCGCCGAGAAAATCGTGCGCCGGCGCGTGCTACGAAATGGGACCGACGAGGACCATCGGGCCTGTGGGCTGCGGCACGCCGCCTGCGGGTTCCAGCGACACGGCGAAGGCCTTGGCGGTGACTCCTGCGGGGAACTTCATCATCATGTGGCTCATTTCGCCGTTCTGGGGGTTGAAGACGCCGGCGCTGATGGGCGCGCCGTTCATGGGCACGAGCCACAGCTGGTAACTTTTGTCCGCGGGGGCCGATGGCAGCCAGCCGTCGTAGGTCATCATTCCTTCCTTCGCGTTGTACAGCACGCGCGCGTGGCCTTCGCCGTGGGCGTCGGGCGCGCCTTTCTGGGACCAGAGCGGAACCACGAGCGTCTCGCGCGCGGCGATCAGGTCGGCTTGATGGCGCGTTTCGGCGAGTTCCTGCTGCTGCTGCTGAATCGTTGCGCGCAGATTGGCAAGCTGGCGATTGAGCTGTTCGTTGTGCAACCACAGCAGAACGGTCGCGAGGGCGAAGGCCGTCGCAACCGGCAGCAGCGCAGCCCACCAGCGCGCGAAGATTCCGCCGTCTGCGACCGGCTCCGGCTTTATGCGTGCGACGCTGCCGCCCGGACCTTCGGCCGAAGCAATCACCTGGCGCATCAGAGTTTCCTTCACGCCGGGTGAAGGAGCTACAGGCGGCGCGGCGAACGCGAGGATCGCCGTGCGTCCGCGTGCGGAGGCGAGTTTTTCGGCGCAGTCCGCGCAGGAAGCGACGTGCGATTCGAACGCTTGGCGCTCGGCGTCGTCGAGGGCGCCTAACGCGTAGAGATCGAAATCTTCGGGCCGAGTTGGATGTTCGCTGCTCATGAATGCAAATCCCGTTTCAGAGTTTCTACTGCTGAGCGCAGGCGCGTTTTCACCGTGCCGAGCGGGTCGCCGGTGCGCTGCGCGATTTCACTGTGTGTCAGACCTTCGAAGTATGCCAGTTCGATTGCGGCGCGTTGCTCCTGCGGCAGATTGTCCAGCGCGCTTTTCACTTTGGCCATCAGTTGCTGCTGCGCGACGGAGCTTTCCAGATTGGAGGCAACCACGACTGTGTTTTCGCTGAGCTCATCGCCGCTGGCGGGATTGTGGCGCCGCAAACGGGAGATGGCGCGATTGCGGGCAATCACCAGCAGCCAGCCGGACAGCGAACCGCGCGACGAATCGAATTGCGCAGCGTTGCGCCACAACTGATAGAAAATGTCCTGCAGGATTTCCTCGGCTGCCTGGGTGTCGCGCAAAATCCGGTTCAAGACGGACGAGAGCATCCCGGCGTAACGGTCGTAGAGCGCAGCGAGCGCTGACTCGTCACGTTGAACGATCCGGTCAATAAGTGACGCGTCCGTGGCCTTCAACTCCGCTCGCTTCTCCGCCGTCGCCAAGTAAATGCTTCTCCTAATAGATACGCGCGCGAAGGGATTCCGGATTGCGGCGCGGGTTGGCATGTCAGGTCGCACCGCGCGATTGCGCTGTCGTCGAGGGAGCGTAACTTGTTGGTAGGGCTGGGTCAACCGGGTTGTGGCAGGAATTGGGTGGCGATGTGATTGCTAGAATTCGGAAGCTTGTGCGGAAATGGCTATGCGTGTAAGTACTTTCTGGACAAACATTTACAAGGATTACTGTGGTGATTACGCCTGTGAACTGCATTGAGCGCCGCTGCGGCATTTCCTGTGCTTTGATTGGTTTCCATTGACATCCAGCACGGCTTGACTAAACTTCGATTCGCGCAAGACTTACGGCCTTTACCACCAATCGCTCGCCACGTCAGGAAGGAACATCGAATGGCAACCGTTGCCAAACCTGCTAGCACCCAGCCCATCCCGCGGATTGCACCGCGCGAGGACCTGAATCCGTACCGCATTTCGCAAATTCAGTTTGATATCGCGGCGGAATATCTAAAGCTGGACCCGGGACTGCGCCAGATTCTGCGCACTCCCAAGCGCGTGCTGGAAGTTTCCATCCCGACGAAGATGGATAACGGGCAGATCAAAGTGTTCACCGGATTTCGCGTGCAGCACAATGTGGCGCGCGGGCCGGCGAAGGGCGGGATTCGCTATCATCCGGCAGTGACGCTGGACGAAGTGAAGGCCCTGGCGATGTGGATGACGTGGAAAACCGCTGCGGTGAACATTCCTTATGGCGGCGCCAAGGGCGGAGTGATCTGCGATCCGAAGCGCATGAGCAAGTCCGAGCTGGAGCGCATGACGCGGCGGTTCGCGGCGGAAATTTTGCCCATCATCGGGCCGGAGCAGGATATTCCGGCACCGGACGTGTACACGGACTCGCAGACGATGGCGTGGATCATGGATACGTATTCCATGACCAAGGGGCATTCGTCGCTGGGAGTGGTGACCGGCAAACCGATTTCGATCGGCGGGTCGGAAGGACGGAACGAGGCTACAGCGCGCGGGTGCGTGATCGTGGTGGAAGAAGCTTGCAAGGTGAAAAAGCTTTCGTTGCGCGGGGCGAGCGTGGCGATTCAGGGATTCGGAAACGCGGGTTCGGTCGCGGCGAAATTATTTTCCGAGAAGAAAGCGCGGGTGATTGCGATCAGCGATTCACGCGGGGGAGTTTTCAATTCGCGCGGGATCGATCCGCTGAAGGCGATGCGTTACAAGGAGCGTTCGGGGACCGTGGTGGGGATGCCGGGGACCTCGCGCATTTCCAATGACGATTTGCTGACGATGAAGTGCGACATTCTGGTGCCGGCGGCATTGGAAAATTCCATTACCTTGAACAATGCGGACCAGATCAAGGCGAAAATTGTGGCGGAAGCGGCGAACGGGCCGACGACTCCTCACGCGGACGAGGTTTTGGCGCGCAAAGGCACCTTAGTGATTCCCGACGTGCTCGCCAATGCGGGCGGCGTCACGGTGAGCTATTTCGAATGGGTGCAGGATTTGCAGAGCTTCTTCTGGTCGGAAGCGGAAGTGAACGCGAAGCTGGATCTGGTAATGCGGCGCGCTTTTCATGAAGTGCACGAGATGGCGCGGAAACATCGCGCGCATCTGCGCACCGGAGCGTACGTGCTGGCGGTGGGGCGCGTTGCGGACGCCACCTTGGTGCGCGGACTTTTCCCGTGAGAATCGCGCGCGGCTAAGAATTCACTTATTTTTTTTCCGCGGAATTTTCTCGTGGACTTTTTCGCTGACCTCTTCGCTCGTCTTCCCCGTCGGGTGATTTCAAATATTGTCCTTGCGCGATGCACAAGAAGGCGCGTACATTTTCGTTAGCCGGTGCGCCAATGCGGAAAATGGCGGCGCCGGCGTAGTTGTCTGCAGCGACCTCGCGCGGAGGCACTCGCATTGAGTAATCACAACGGTCACACGGGCCACACACCACCTATCCTTCTGACGATTGCGGGATTTGATCCGTCTTGCGGCGCGGGCCTCGCGGCCGATCTGAAAACTTTCGCGGCGCACAATTGTTATGGCGTGGCGGCAGTGACGGCGCTGACGGTGCAATCGACGCAAGGAGTTGTGTCGGTGCACGCGACGCCATCGGCCACGATGCGCGCGCAGTTGGATACGCTGGTGGAAGATATTGAGATCGCGGGCGTGAAGATCGGAATGCTGGCGAACCGCGCGAACGCTTCGGTGGTTACCGAATTTCTGGATAAGCACAAATTCGCGCATGTGGTGCTGGATCCTGTTTTTCGTCCGACGGCGGGGAATGCGGAATTGCTGGACACATCCGGGTTGAAATTCGTGCGCGACGAATTGCTGAAGCGCGTGAGCGTAATTACGCCCAACGTGCCGGAAGCGGAATTTTTGACCGGTCTGGAAGTGAAGGACCTTGCGGGGATGAAGGTGGCGGGGCTGAAGCTGGTGGAAATGGGCGCGCGGGCTGTGGTGGTTACCGGCGGACATCTGGAAAAACCGACGGACGTGCTGTGCATCGGCACGGAAGTGGAGACGTTCGGCGGCGACCATGTGAAAAGCCCGAACACGCACGGGTCGGGCTGCACATTTTCATCGGCGATTCTGGCGCAACTGGCGAGCGGCCAGCAACTGCGCGAAGCCGTGATACTGGCGAAGGCTTACGTGACGAAGGCGATCGAAAAATCTTACGCGATCGGCAAGGGCGCCGGTCCGTTGAATCAACTTTACAGATTTCATCAGGAACAGCCGCTGCGCGGCGTCCACGAAGTGCCGCAGCACGGCATGCACCCCGCAGCCGAACCCGCCGCGGATTAGACCTATCAACTAACATAGTTTCCAGCGAAACCAGCTTCGAGTATCCGCTGTTCTGCAACCGTTGGCTGTGAACGCTCTGGATTCGTTGACATACCTTCCGGCTCGACCTAGGATAAGCGCCAAAGGCCGGACTCCTCGTCGCTGATGGGCCAGAGAATCTCGCTCGAGAGAATTGCAGGAAGATCCGGCGGCGGCGGAATCCAGTCATGGCCGCGGACCAAGAGGGGCCTGTGTGGCAGAATTCAAAATTAATGCTGGCCGTGCTGTTGCTGATCTACGCCGGGTTCGCGCGAACTCCGTGTGAGGTTTTCGCCGGTTCGCATTTTGTGCCGCCGGACATCACTACTGCGGGCGACATTCCGTATCCGGTCAATAACATCGCGTCCGGACTGGTGTCACTCGCGGTGAATGTGAACGCGGGAGGCCAGGTTGAGAACGAGCAGGTGGTGCGCGGCATCTCGAGTCTGACGGGGGTCGCGATGAACGCCGTGGGTACCTGGACTTTCTCGCCCGGAAAGCTGGATGGGGTCGCAGTCCCGTCCACAATCACCGTTCAGGTGATCTTCAACCCCGGCACGCTGCAAGATCAGAATTTGCCGCTGGCGGAGGGGGCGCTGGTTGCGCCGCCGCTTCCGGCGGGATACGTGCCGCCTCAGATGGCTCAAGTGTCATACGCTGTTTATCCTGCGAACAGCGTGGGGACGGGGACCGTAGTGCTCTCCCTGGTGATAAACAAGTTCAGCTTAGTGAAAGAGGTGACGCCGATTCGCCCAATCCCCTCTTTGACCGAGGCGGCAATCGCCGCGGTGAAGAATTGGACGGTCAATCCAGCGACGCTGAACGAAAAGAAATTGAAAGCGAATGTGATCGTCGCGTTTGTGTTCCGTTCGCCGAGTAGTTCGACGCCGTAGGGTTCCAGAGTTGCCATTTCCGGAGGGTGAAACCAGAGGGGGAAATGCTAGGAAAACGGGTGTCAGTTGGTGGATTCGAAAGCGCGGAAGCGGCGCTCTAATTCCCATTGTTGCTGGGCTTTTTCGCTGGATTTGAGGAAGGTGGCGCAGGCGGCTGAGGGTTTTTCGGCGCCTAGGAATTCGTTGGAGCAGGCGGTGACCGGGCGTACGAAAAGATCTTGTTCGCGCCAGAGACTGGAGCCGGGCAGAAAATCGTGTTCGAGGCTAGTGCGAACTAATTGTTTCAGGTCTGAGTAGGTCAGCGCGTAGGATTCCACGGCGCGGACATATTCGTGGGTCAGGTCAATGCGCGAGACGCCTTCGTCGTCTGTCGAGAGCGCGACCGGGATGCCGAATTTGCGGTAGATGGGAAACGGATGATTCTTGCCGCTGACGCCGAGGATCAGATCGTTGCTGCTGAGATTAATTTCCACCATGACGTGCTTCGCAGCCATTTCCTTCAGCAGTTCGTAGGGCCGTTCCTCGTACATGACGTCCACACCGTGCCCGATGCGTTCGGCGTGAGCAACTTCGACAGCCTGGCGCACGTGAAAGGAAAGCCCTTCATAGGTGACGAGGCCGGGAGCGAGCTCTCCGGCATGCAGAGTGATGTGAACTCTAGCGTACACACCGTGCAGAAAGCCGACCATGCGCATTTGCAGAGCGTAGTCGGACATGGAGACGTAGCCATCTTCGGGCATTACCAGATTGATGCCGACGACGCGCGGATCTGCCGACGCTGCTTCGAAGCCGAGCAGAGTTTGCGCGAAAACTTGTTCGGGCGGAAATCCGCGCAGAACCTGGTAGATGTAACGCAACTGCACGGCGCAGGCCGGCGCTGGATTCGCCTCGCCGCAGCGTTCCGCCTGACGGCGGGCGGATTCGGCTTCGTCGAGATTGGCGCGGACGATGGCGATGTCGTCACGCAAGCCTTTCGATAGAAGCTGGTCGCGGAAATCGCTGAAGCTGCGATTGGCTTGCCATCCGAGTTCCTTCGAGATCGCGGCGGTGTGGTCAAACGGCGGCGTGAGCATCAGTTCCATGTACTGCTCGTTCTGCGCGGCGGCGCGGGTGGCGACTTCGTCGAGAAATTCACCGGTGTGCACGTGTGAAATGCCGTGGAATTTGGCGAAGGCGTCGAAGAAGTGATCGTGGCCGCTGACGCCGGTGGTGGGGACGAAACTGCGCATGGAAAAGGCGTCGATGAGTGCGTCGTAGAGATGCTGATCCTGATTGGCCCGAGCGGCGGGAAGATTGCCGTCGCCGCACACGGGTTGCGGCGGGAGGCTGTCCGTCATGGCGCGCGACTGAAAAAAAGAATGTGTGACCAGATCGACGCAGAGATTGTCTTCGGCGGCGAAGCGAATCCAGGATTCGGCGTAGACCGCGCCGGTTAGGTGGTTGTGCAGGTCCGCGCCCTTGGGCATGCGGGCGAGAAACGCGTACAGATTCAGGGGATCCGCGCGAGCGAGATCGAGCGTGTGCGCGGTGCGATTTTCTGCCGCGGATACGGTGGACGGCGATGTGGTGGCGGGTTTCTGCGCGACGGCGGAGATCGTAGCTAGCAGCAGGAGAGCAAGGACGGTGAAACGATGTAGGCGGAAAGCACGAGAGAGGCGCTTTTCCATTTTTGCTGGTCCTCAGAATGAATTTCTTATGACGAAGAATGTATCACAGGGTGTTTGCCCGAAAGCACTGTAGTCCGCGAGGCAAGGTTGTTGGCGATTTTTCGATTAACGTGTTTCCTATTCAGACCGATTATGTCCCCGTACACCGTCAACCGCGGGCCGACCGCGCCGGAGCGTTGACGCGGCGGCCTTTCCAGGAAGGCAGAAGGCTCGTGTTCGACAGCCACGCGGTAGGTGTCGAATTGATACAGGCCTGGGCGGCGCTATGTGGCCAAAAAGCCTGCAACTGGCGGACGCGACGGTAGTAATAGGGCAATTGGTACTTCCCGGCTATTGCAGTGGACGGCGGCGGACGGCACCATTTGGACATAGCCGGGCCGAAGCGGGTCCGCCGGACATGGGACCGGCGCGCACGAACATCGGCGGGGCAACGGCTGCGAACCAACGCCGAGGGGGCACAGCGGCAATGCGACAAATTCCAATCGATGGTGTGAACAGTCATGGCTGATCCCGCAGGACACGATGACGCGGACGTGCGGGAAGTCCCGGTAACGATTCAAGGGGCGAAGCACGTCGAGGGATCGGAGCAGCGTCAGATATTTACAGAGACGACCAAGACGACGATCGTCTTCGGCAACGGCGCCGTGGTGAATCTGAGTTCGAAAGTGTCGCAGGGGCAGTGCGTTTTTCTGCGCAACGAACAGACCGGCCGAGAGATTCTGTGCAAAGTGCTGGAGTGGCGGCAGGTGGCGGACTCCGGCTACGTGGATTTGGAATTTACGACGCGCGACGCGCATTTTTGGGACGCGCTGGCGGCTGCTCCTCTGGCCGCTCCCGTCGTCATTCCCGCGCCTCCTGTTGCAGTTGTCGCATCGAGGAGTTTCGAGGCGCTGGATATGCTTCCGGCATCCGCGCCTGCTCCGACTGCCGCGCAGGTTATCGAGGCTGGCGCTGGCGCGCGCCCGAGTGAAGCGAATGCTGCCGCGTCCGCACAAAGCGGCGCGACTGGAGCGGGCGAAACTCCGGCCCATCATACGGCGGAGGAAGTGGAGGAAGCGGAAGAGGCGCTGGCCGAGTCCGAAAGCCATGCCGAAAACGAGGCGGAGCGTAACGACACCAAGGACGCAGAGCTGCTGGCGAAGCTGATTGCCACCGACCCGAAGCGAAAACCGAAGCGCGAGCCTGCTAGGGCGCAAACGAACGAGCCTGAGTTAGCTGCGATATCCGCGAATGCGGCGGAGCACCGCGAAGCGGGCGCGGACGTCGAGGCTGACGGCGAGACCGAAGCCGCGGACGGGCTGAAAGCGACACTTATTGCAAAGCTGACGCCGCTGGGTCACAAGCTTCACAGACTCACGTACGGGAAGGGCGCGATGGGTGTCGGAATCACCGCGTCGGTGTTGATTGTGGTGGCGCTGGGATTTGCGTGGCACTCGCACCACGCCGCGACGCTGAGAAAAAACCGCGCGGCGGCAGCCGTTGCTCAGGCGAACCAGAAGGCGATGGCGCAGTCAACGGCGGCAGCAGGCAGGTCGGGCGCCGAACTGGAAGCGCCGGCGCATGGCAACAACTCCGGAGCGACGCCTGCGCAAGCAGCACAGAAGATTCAGCAGCAGACTGGCGCGCCCAGTGCGGGTGTTGTGGTTGCGAATAATGCCAGCGCGTCGTCCGCTGCGGTTCCACCTTCCGCTGTACCGGCGCCCGCGCCGAAGCTCGAAGCACGCGAGACGAGCAATGGCGCCGATCAGGAAACGGGGGAACAGAGCAAACCTCACTACGCGCGCGGGCCGAACGGCGGTGAAACGATTCCTGCGCGGATCGTGTCGCAATCTCCGGCGGCCATTCCGCCGTGGGCGAAGGGTCTCGATACGGACGGCGTGGTGCAAATCGACGCGTTGATTGATGAAAAAGGTAACGTGCGGTCAACGAAACCGCTGTCTGGTCCGCGTTTGTTGCAGCATGCGGCGGAACGCGCTGTGGCGTTGTGGATATTCGAACCTGCGCTGACGGATGGGAAACCCACCGCGACGCACATGGTCCTCACGGTGGAATTCCAAAGATAACGACGCGGCGGTTTGCCACCGTCGCGCGGCTCTCGACATCGCAAAAAAAATTGGCTGTCATTGCGATCCCGCGACAGCGGGAGAACAACCTGCTTTTTCCTCAGGCTTTGCCGGAATAGCAGATCCCACTCCGCATCCCGCGCCCGTCCCGCAGTCGCGGGACGGGAAAGAACAAGCGCGGGACCCCGTGCGGGATGACAGCCCGTGCGCGTTTTTCGGCGTGCCGCGACTACGCGGTGGCGCCCAGTTCGCGGCGATAGACGATTTGGCCGCCTACAATTGTGGCGAGTGGGGCGCCGCGGAAGGTGCGGCCGTCGAAGGGCGTGTTGCGCGATTTGCTAGGGGATTCCGATGCGTGATAGGTCCAGTCGAGATCGGTGGAAAAAATCGTGAGATCGGCGGAGGCGCCGACAGCGATCTTCCTTTCGATGCCGAGGACTCGGGCGGGGCCGGTGGTGAAAAGTTCGACTAGGCGCAGGAGCGGAATTTTTCCAGAGTGGAAGAGTTCACCGAGCGTGAGCGCGAGCGCCGTTTCGAAGCCGATGATGCCGAAGGGCGCGCGATCGAATTCCACGTCTTTGCTTGCCGGGTAATGCGGAGCGTGGTCGGTGGCGATGGCGTCCACGCTGCCGTCTGCGATACCGGCGATGAGCGCGCTGCGGTCTGCGCCCGAGGCGAGCGGAGGATTCATTTTGTAGTTCGTATCGTAGCGGACGTCTTCATCGCTGAGGGTGAAGTGATGCGGCGTGACCTCGCAGGTGACGCGCATGCCGAGTTTTTTGGCGTGGCGGACATATTCCAGCGCGCCAGTGGTGGACATGTGCGCGATGTGCAAGCGGGCACGGGTGAGAACGGCGAGTTCGACGTCGCGTCCGGCGCAGATGGATTCGGATTCCGCGGGAATGCCTTTCAGGCCGAGACGGATGGAGCGCGGTCCCTCGCGCATCACGCCGCCGGCGAAGAGCGAGGGATCTTCGCAGTGGTCAATCACGGGAAGATCGAGCGAGTTGCAGTAGTCCATTACCTGGCGCATCAGGCGCGCGGTGGCTACGGGTTTGCCGTCGTCGCTGACCGCGACAATACCGGCATCTTTCATCGCGGCAATTTCCGCGAGGGCTTCGCCTTTGCTGCCAACCGAGGCCGCGCCGATCGGCCAGACCGGCACGGATCCGGCAGCAGCGGCGCGTTCCATGATGGAGCGCGTGACCGACGCGTTGTCGTTCACCGGTTGCGTGTTCGGCATGCAGCAGACGGCCGTGAATCCGCCGCGCGCGGCCGAGCGCGTGCCGGTTTCGACGGTCTCGGACATTTCCTGGCCAGGCTCGCGCAGATGGCAGTGCAGATCAATGAAGCCAGGTGCGACGATGAGGCCAGTGGCGTCGAAAACTTCGGCCTCGGATGATGTGAGATTGGGGCCGACGCGGACGATCCGCGGGCCCTGCAGGAGCAAGTCGTGGTGCGCGTCGGTTTTGCTCGCCGGATCCAGCAGGCGTCCGTTCTTGATCAGCAGCAAGCGGTCGTTAGTGGTTGGCATGGTTGGGCCTCATGGCATTGCGGCGGCAAATGCAAAACCGGTACTGCAGCGGCTGAAGTCGCATCGCATTGACAACACTCCTGTCGTGGGTGAAGCCACAACCTGCAAAGACAGCCGAATTCTTACCCACACTTTCGTCGCCGCGCATCATGTTTTGTTTGGCGGCGGTGGTTCCACGGCGGCGCCGCCAACCAGATGGTAAAGCAGGGCCATACGGATGGCGAGGCCGTTGGTGACTTGTTCCAGGACGCAGGATTGGGGACCATCGGCGACCGCACCGTCAATTTCCAGGCCGCGAATCATGGGGCCGGGATGCAGTACGAGAGCGCCGGGACGCGCCAGTTGCAGGCGCTGCGGCGTGAGTTGATAACGCAGAATATATTCCTCGGCCGCGAGCGGGGGTTCGTGCAGGCGTTCGGTTTGCACGCGCAGTGCGATGATCACGTCCGCGCCGTCCAGAGCTTCTTCGATGCGTGTGAGGCGACGCACATTGGGCGCCAGAGTTTCCAGTTCGCGCGGCATCCACATAGCGGGGCCGCACAGCGTGATGCGCACGCCAAATTTGCTGAGCAGGTGAATATTGGAGCGGGCCACGCGGCTGTGCAGTACATCGCCGAGAATGGTAAGGTTCCAGCCTTCGAGCTTGCCTTTGCGGTCGCGAATGGTGAGTGCGTCGAGCAGCGCCTGAGTGGGATGTTCGTGCGTGCCGTCTCCGGCATTGACGATCGGAACGCCCAGGCGGTCGGCGACAAATTCCGGCGCACCGGAGGAACTGTGGCGGATCACAATGCCGTCCGGGCGCATGGCTTCGAGCGTGCGCACTGTGTCGAGAAGCGATTCGCCCTTCTTCAGGCTGGAGGCTTCGGCTTGCAAATTCATGGTGTCCGCGCCCAGGCGGGCGGCGGCGGTGGCGAAGCTGATGCGCGTGCGGGTGGAATTCTCGAAGAAGGCCAGCGCGACCGTCTTGCCGCGCAGGGTCGCTAATTTTTTCAGGGGATGGCGCTGAAATTCCTGGAAGGGTTTGGCCTGATCGAGAATAAAAGAAATTTGTTCGCGGGTGAGGTCTTCGATTCCGAGCAGGTGTTCCAGGCGCTGCAGCACTTTTTCCCTTTAGATACGGTTGTTTCCGGGCCTCCGCGAGGATTGCCAGGTTTCAGGGAACGCGATCAACGAGCACGACGCGTTCATCGCCGTCAATTTCCTTCAAGTGAACTTCCACGATTTCGCTGTCGCTGGTCTGAACTGAATTGCCGATGAACGTCGCTTCGATGGGCATTTCGCGGTGTCCGCGGTCAATCAGCACGCAGAGGCGAATGCGCTTGGGACGGCCCAGATCGAACAGGCCGTTCATGGCCGCGCGAATGGTACGGCCGGTGTAGAGCACGTCATCCACAATGACCAGGTCGCGATCATCCACGCTGAAACTGATTTCATTCGAGTGGACCACAGGTTGCGGCCCGACGGTCGATAGATCGTCGCGGTACAGAGTGATGTCAATTGTGCCGACTGGGATTTCCACGCCGGAGAAATCCTTGACGGTTTTCGCCAGGCGTTCGGATAGAGGAGCGCCGCGGCGACGGACGCCGATCAGCGCCAGGTCCTTGGTGCCGCCGCTTTTTTCCACGATTTCATGGGCTAAACGCTGCAGCGTGCGGCTGATTTCTTCCGCGGAAAGGAGCTGTCTTTTTTCTACGACGCGCATTTGGCGCCTCATCCTAACATAGACAGCGGGGTTGGCAGCGGGGGAATGTCGCCCGATCCTGGATCGACGGACTTGCGGATATCGGCGGATAGCAGGCCTCTCGCTCCGGTCCCAATCAACAATCGAATTGCAAAATGGACGCCGGCATCGGTTCGAAGCGATTGGAAAGCGCAGGAGCATCGCTGGAGCGTGTACGACTGGTTCAGAACATCAGGACTGGTGGGCGCCTTCGCGGCTCTCGTGCTGGACGTCGGCGTTCGCTGACGAATACACGGGTCAGTGACAGCGGCCAAGTTCCATGCTTTGTGTCCGCGAATGTAGGTGCGCTTGTAGCAGCGAACTATTGACCAGCGTGTTAGACTGAGCCCATTGTGAGTTCGTCGGCGCCGGCACGCAGCCCTCAACGGCCCGCTTCAGTTGACCTTCGGGTCAGCGTTGGCACCCTTGCTTTAAAAAACCCCATCATCGCCGCCAGCGGCACTTTTGCGTATGGAGTGGAGTTCGCCCATATGGTGGACTTGAACCGCCTGGGCGGATTCGTGGTGAAGGGGCTTTCGGCGCAGCCGATGGAAGGCGCGGCGGCGCCTAGGATCTGCGAGACGGCCAGCGGAATGGTGAACGCCATCGGGCTGCAGAATATCGGGGTACGGGCGTTTGTCGCCGAGAAGCTGCCACTGCTGCGTCGTTACAACACTGCGGTGATTGCCAACGTCTTCGGGCATACCGTCGCGGACTACGTGGAGGTGATCCGGGTCCTGGAGGATGCCGAGGGCCTGGCGGCCTACGAACTGAACATCTCCTGCCCCAACGTGGAGCGCGGGGGGATCGAATATAGTACTGACCCCTCCCTGACAGCTGCCGTTGTGGGAGCGGCGCGGGCTGCGGCTAAGCGCCCGCTGTGGGTAAAGCTCTCACCGAATGTTAATATGATTGGAGTTAGCGCAAAGGTATCCGAAGCGGAAGGAGCGGATGCTGTAGTAATAGCGAACACCTACCCTGCACTGTGTGTAGACGCACACAACCGGAGGTCCCGTCTCGGTAGTACGACGGGAGGGTTGTCGGGCGCGGCCATAAAACCTATAACCATGCGGCTGGTTTACGAAGCTTGCCGAGTTGTAAAGATCCCGGTAGTCGGACTCGGAGGCATTGAGAAACCGGCAGATATCGCTGAGTACGTGCTGGCTGGCGCCTCAGCGGTGGAAGTAGGGACGGCCCACTTTGTGGACCCGCGGGCTTCTGAACGGCTCGTAAGCGGTCTGGAAATGTGGTGCCGGGACGAAAATACATTTGAAATCAGCAAGTTACGGGGCGCTCTACAGCGATAAACTGATTGCCACTGTACCCCGGGACAGGTAAAATTTAGGCTGATTTCAAACAAGGGTCAGGTGCTTATGAGACGTAAGATATTCGCGGTTCTGCAGTCGGTGTTCTTAGGATTGGGTCTGCTCGCGGTTACCGTGCCCGTGAATCCAGCGGCGCCGGGAAAATCGGGCAACCCTTCTCCTGCAGAGGTCGCGCTTGGCATCACTCCGGTTGTTAAGAACCCCCTCGATAAGGTGACTCATCAGGAGAAGCCGCTTGCTGTGTGGGAATGCACCACCAGCTGGTACGGAGACGATTTCGACGGCTTGCCGACCGCTAACGGCGAGACCTACAATATGTACGCGGACACCGCTGCCCACCCCACGCTTCCGCTAGGGTCCATCGTGCGCGTTGTGAACATGCGGAACCATCGCAGCCAGGTGGTCCGGATCAACGACCGGGGACCGTACGTGGAAGGACGCGAATTAGATGTTTCCTACGAAGTGGCACGTAAGTTAGGATTCGACCAGCACGGGCTTGCAAAAGTCCGGCTCGAACTCCTAAAGGTGCCAACACGCCCGGCAACAGCGCATCCCGGAAACTGATCGTCGCATTAGACCTGGACCGGCTTGGTCCAGCGACTGCTTTGGCGCGGAAACTGCGCGGAGCAGCCGGGATGTTTAAAGTGGGTGCGCAGCTCTTCACGTCCGAGGGTCCGCGAGCGGTTACGAAGCTTGCGGACCTCGGGTACGACGTCTTCCTTGACCTGAAATTCCATGACATTCCGAATACTGTCGCGCATGCGGTGGCCGCGGCTGTGCGGCTGCCACGCGTGCGTTTGATGACTTTGCATGCGCCCGGCGGGCTGGCCATGATGAAGGCGGCGCGCGAGGCTGCGGGGACGAAGAAAAACCGTCCGGCGCTGCTGGCGGTAACGGTGCTGACCAGCTTCGACGAGCCGGCGCTGCGGGAAATTGGGATGGAAGGGTCGCTGGGGTCGCGCGTGGTGGCGCTGGCGCGGCTGGCTCGGACGGCCGGGATGGATGGGGTCGTTTGTTCGGCGCTGGAGGCCCCGGCTGTGCGGCGCGAGTTTGGGCCTGACTTCAAGATCCTGGTGCCGGGAGTGCGGCCTGCTTCGGCTGCTAC
>DATNLN010000218.1:0-27639 GCA_035602855.1 Candidatus Acidiferrales bacterium | reverse complement strand
CGCCCCGGCCTGTAGCCCCCCGGGTGCCACTCAGTCCGAGACTACGTGGATCCAAGCGGCAGATCCGACAGCGCGAGGACCTAGAAGAGTTCGAGCGTTCTACCTCCAAATTGCCGTTCTGGGAAACCGTCACCAAATTGTCACCCCAAATCTGCCTAGGCTGCCAAGTCTGACATTTTTGACCTCCGTGGAATCTTGCCCGCCTTTTGTTTTCTGGAAGTTCCAGAGGGAGCGAAGGATGCAAAACGGCTTGGTGAAATCCGGCTTACAGACTCACCCACTACTAACCTTTGCATTTTCATTGCACCCTTCCCCGCACTTGGGCCGGGTGTGTAATAACTGTGCAGTCCGGCCTTTCAAATCGCGGCCGGGAGCCACTTCTCCAAGACAGACAGCTGGTTGGGCTCCATGCTCGTGAAAGCGACGCTCATCCCCGTGTTGGGAATGACAGATATGACACAACCGAATGCGGTGAATGTGCTATTTCTTTGAGAGATTCTGATCCAAAGCTCTGTGCCTGCCGACGCAGGATTACGCGTTTCAATAAAGCACCCGCTGATACTGAGTTCATTGGTCCGGGCGGAACCCTTCGCATCTGAGGTCTTATCGATCACTTCGGTATCCGCGACGACCAGATATCGAGGCCCACGACGGCGTTCACTATCCATGGTCTGCCTCCTAGCTTGCGGAACTGATAGACGCACAAAACAACCATGACTTCGACGTTGGACTGGTGGGCTCACATACAGCAAGGAGCCTAGCGTGGAGTTATCGTTAGCGTAGCTGCTTTTGGATCTCGGAACCATCGGGTTGAAGCTGTATCAAGCAGCGTACTAGCCGTAGTAGCACACGGAAGCGGAGTACTTGGAGCATCAGTAGTTGACGACTTTTCACATTTTAGGCAATATCTTGTTTCGCGAATGGAAAAAAATCCCGACGACAACAGCATGGCCCACTCATTCGTTTTAGATCTGGGCGCTTACGACGCGCTGCTCGCGAGATTCCCGTGGCCACTCGATTGCGGACGGATCGCTGCGGGCTACACAGACAACCCTGCCGATTTGCCCGAACGGTAGGTTGGCTGGAATACCCACCAGCCAAGTAGCCCGTCCACTTAGAGAACTGTGCTCAGAGACATGCGCGAAGTTTGCCCTAACACAGCGCTGTGTCGCACAGGTGTCATACTTTTTTTGCGTGAACTTACGTTTCAGCGTCCGCTCCACTGGAAATATCAATTCACCAGTGCCAGAAGAATTCCAGCCAGACCAGAACTACTGCGAGCCAGAGACTGAGGACGAGATTGACGGGCCATCCGAGCCAAATACTGCCTTACTTCTTATATCTAGATGGGCCTCCGTTCTCGTGGTAAATCGGATCATTCGAGGAGCAAACGTGAAAAACAGCCTTCTATTAATTGTAGTCTTAATCGCAAACCCCGTGTTCGGCCAGGACGTGAAGCACACGACCACGAAGGATTTGTGCCGGGAAGATCAGGCTCTATGGGAAGCGGAACTAGCAAAACCAGCGATCTCATGGGCGACCGTCGCGAACGACGTGGAATCAAAAACTCTCGTTCTCTGGGCTAGTGAGATGAACGATTGCGCCAAAGTTGATAGAGACCGAAGTCAGACATACTTCGATACCGTCCATTGGCTATTTGCTGTTCTTTTTAACCGGGAGAGCGATTTTCTAATTCGCCATCACCTGGTAGGCCAGTTCAACCGAGAGGACGCGGCAGGAGCCCGATGAATAAAGATTGCAATCGCGCCCAGAGGATTGCTGCGGCACCGCTGAGTAATCCAACTTGAAGAGCTTCCGTCAACATTCTCGAGTTGCTCCGGTACTCGATGAGAGTTTCGTCGAACGACGGTTTCACGCGCGAATTGTACCGCTCCAGTCTGGCACTGATGTAAAATCCAGTCCTATGCGAATGCAAACGAGAACGAAAACAAAGGCGACTCCACAGGAAGTAGTTGAGCTTAGGAAACTGTTGCCGGTGATCGCCCGCTTAATCGAGAACGGGAAAATCTTAACCCGTCTTGGACCGGTCGCAGAAGTCAAAGACTGGCTCAACAATTATCAAGCGTTCGCGAAACCCCGACTGTCACGATCGACGCGGCCAGCGTTCCGCCGGTAGGCACTGCCTTACAGTTTGATTGCGGTCTCGACGATTGCGCGGCCTAAGTGGGCAAATGCCAGAATCGAAAGGCGAGATACCGAAGTTCCTGCGCACGAGTCCCATGAGCCTGCTGTGCCCGACTTGTATGTCGATGCCGGGGCGCGATTGCATCACGACTTCGGGCAGATTCGCGGCTATCCACGTTGCGAGGATTAAGGCAGCCGTGCTAGCTGACAAGCAGAAGATAAGCAACGGAGGGCGCCAGTGAAAGGCGCCATTCACGTATGAAGCAGAGCGCGACATGACACAAGACGAATTCAACGAGACAGTCATACGAAGCGAAGACACAGCTAACGAAATTTGGGACTTGCGTCCGTTCGAGGGACAACAAAGCAAAGCTTTCGAATATCTTCTTCAAGACATCGACTCCCGGCGCAGGGACGCTACCCTTGCAACCAAGAAACGAATTATCGTGCTGCATGACAGCCGACTGGTTATGTCGTTGCAGACTCTGAGTTGGATTAAGCAGCTGCAAGCGCTAGGCGTTCCGCTGGACTTCAAGATTGAGGATTCGTAAACCTGTGGCGAGGCCCACTGAAAATTCCGGTCGTGTATTTGCTTCAGGACGTGGCTCGCTCTACGCAGCCCCGGAGCGTCGAACAAAGTTCGCAAAGCGCGCGGCATTGCCTGTTGACGATGCAGGAACTACAGGTTTTGTGATTCTGCGTTTAACGACTCGCAAGGCTTCGGATGCTATCGGCATCGTGCTGAGTTCTTCGCTATGTTGAGGGCTGTCATTCAGTTCTTGTTGCCGCGTAAACATAGCTAACTCAGCTTCCGGCACAAGCTGGGCCAACTTTTCGGGATCTGTTTCACCCAGAGTTTTCAGTAATATTTCCTTCCAGGATACGAATTTGATGTCGCTCATGGGCTAAGAGCATAAACGGGCGCTCATCTTGAAACTGTTCTCTTTTAGACGGTCGCGATACTGACCGCTTGTGAGGACATTCTTCAGTTTCGCTGCTACTCCGAGCCACGGGGAGGATTGCCCGCGAAGCAAAGCAAATCGCGGCTCGTCTTAGGATCAAAATTCCACCCGACGCGGCACCGGGCCGAACGTGGGCCGAACCGCCAGTCCGCTACTCCACCCAATCAAACGACTTCGCTACAGCCTTCTGCCACGACCTCAACAGCGCCCCGCGCGTCTCAGCATCCATCCGCGGCTCCCAGCTCCGCTCCACAGCCCAATTCGTCCGCAGATCGCGCAAGTCGCGATAAAATCCCACCGCCAGGCCTGCAGCGTAAGCCGCCCCCTGCGCCGTCGTCTCCTTCACCGCAGGACGCACCACGGGAATACCCAAAATGTCCGCCTGAAATTGCATCAACAGCTCGTTCACCACCATCCCTCCGTCCGCCCGCAGCACCGCCAGCGGAATGCCCGAATCCTTTTCCATCGCCTCCAGCACTTCGCGCGTCTGAAACGCAGTAGCCTCCAGCGCCGCCCGCGCAATATGATTCTTGTTCGAGTGCCGCGTCAGCCCCGCGATCACCCCTCGCGCCGAAGTCTTCCAGTAAGGCGCGTATAACCCAGAAAACGCCGGCACAAAATAAACGCCGCCATTGTCCGGCACCGCAGCAGCCAGCGCCTCAATTTCCGCACTCTGCTGAATAATTCCCAGATTGTCGCGCAGCCACTGCACCAGCGCGCCCGTAATCGCGATGCTTCCTTCCAAAGCGTAGCGCGCAGCCTCCGGGCCAAATTTGTAAGCAACTGTGGTCAGCAATCCAAACTTCGAAGCCACCGGCCGCTCGCCCGTATTCATCAGCAAAAAACTTCCAGTCCCGTAGGTGTTCTTCGCCTGGCCCGGCTCAAAACAAGTCTGCCCCACCAGCGCCGCCTGCTGATCCCCCAAAACCCCGGTAATCGGCGCATCCTTGATAGCCGCAATCTGCGCCTTGCCGAAATTTTCGCTGCTCGAAACTATGCGCGGCAAAATACCGGCCGGTATCCTGAACACGGCGAGAATCTCCGCATCCCACGCCAATGTCTCCAGATTCATCAGCTGCGTCCGGCTGGCGTTCGTCACGTCCGTCAAATGCACTCCACCCGCCGCCCCGCCAGTTAGCTGCCACAAAAGATACGTATCCACATTCCCGAATAAAAGTTCGCCCGCCTCAGCTCGAGAGCGCGCCCCCGAAACATTCTCCAGAATCCAGCGAATCTTCAGCGCGCTGAAATACGTCGCCATAGGCAGCCCAGTCTTCCCCCGAAAACGATCCGCCCCGCCATCCCGCGCCAGCTCCGCCACAGCGTCCGCCACCCGAGTGTCCTGCCACACAATCGCGTTGCAAACCGGCGCGCCCGTACGCCGCTCCCACACAATTGCAGTCTCCCGCTGATTGGTAATCCCGATCGCCGCCAAATCGCTCGCTCTCAAACCCCCAGTCCGCATCGCATCCGCAATCACTTGCTCGGTGTTGCGCCAAATTTCCACCGGATCATGTTCCACCCACCCAGGCCGCGGATAAATCTGCTGGTGCTCCCGTTGCGCCGAAGCAACAATCCGCCCCGCGCGATCGAACACAATAAATCGCGTGCTGGTGGTCCCCTGATCAATCGCCCCGACGTACGTCTTCATCCCATCCCCCGAACCCGTGCAGCAGCCCGCTACAGGCACACCATATCGCAGCCGGAAAACGCGCGCCAATCTCCCCAGCGAGCGCAGCCGTCCGCAAAATCTAGCCGCGCGCCGGCACGACTAGCGAACGCGCGTCCGCAATTCCGGTTTGTGTACGTGAAAATGCAGGAAACTTTCGCAAATACTCCAGGCCAGATGCGCAGCTTCAGGATGGTAGCTCGCCCGCGCGTTGCAGAAAAATCCGTGATCCGCTTCCGAAATCTCCACGTTCACATAAGGCTTGCCCAGCCGCTTGCATTCATCGATTACGGCGCGAATCTGCTCTGGCCCGATGTGCTTGTCCTTCCCGCCCCAAAAAAACAACATCGGCGCATGCAAGCTCGCCACCTGCAGCAGCAGCCCCGGCGCAATCCCACCCCCATAAAAAGAAATCGCCGCCTGCAGAGGCACCGTCGCGTTCGCCAAAAACGAAGCCCGCCCTCCCATACAAAATCCAATGCTTGCGATCGCTTCCTTCCGCACCTGCGGGTCGCCCACCAAAAAATCGTAAGCCGCGCGAATATCCTGCGTCGTCCCCTCGACCGTCATCGCCTTCATGTGCGGCACAACGGCGGGGAAGTCATCATATTTCCCCTCGAACCCCGGCGCCGTGCGATGAAATAATTCCGGCGCAATCGCCACCACGCCCGCGCGCGCAAATCGCTCCGTCACGTCGCGAATATGCGCGTTCACTCCAAACGCCTCTTGAAATACCAGCAGCCCCGGATGCGCGCTGCCATCCGCCGGTCGCGCCACATAAGCATTCATTGCGCTTCCGTCCGCCACTTGCAGCACAACTTTCTGCGTTACGATCTGCGTCACCGCCGGACCTCTCTCGATTGCGCCTCGCGCCGAAGTCCCATAGGATAATCGCGTGCGCCCCAAATAGGAAACGATGTTTGCGCCCGCCTGCCGCCGGTCAAAACATCTTGCCGGGCGCTGGCTTGGATTAATGGAATCGAGCCAGTCATGCGCCGCATCTAAACAGGCTTGCGGAGGAAAGCGATATGAGTTTGACCGACTACGTAACGTTAGGCCGTTCCGGATTGCGCGTAAGCCCGCTGTCACTCGGCACCATGACCTTCGGCACGGAATGGGGCTGGGGCAGCGACGAACCCCAGGCTCGCGAAATCTTTGACCGCTACACCGATCAGGGCGGCAACTTCGTGGACACCGCGAACGGGTATACCCAAGGCAAGAGCGAGCAAATGGTCGGCAAGTTCATCGCTGATAAAAAACTCCGCGACCGCATTGCCCTGGCCACGAAATTCACTTTCAACCCCGAGAAAGGAAATCCCAATTCCGGCGGTAACGGCCGCAAAAATATCTACCAGTCGCTCGAGGCTTCCTTGCGCCGACTGCAGACCGATTACATTGACCTGTACTGGCTCCACGCCTGGGACACGGTCACTCCCGTCGAAGAAGTCCTCGCCACCATGAACGATCTGGTACGCGATGGCAAAATTCGCTACTACGGATTTTCGGACACGCCCGCATGGTACGTCGCCCGCGCGCAAACCCTCGCTGAACAAGAAGGCAAGGAACGCCTGATCGCGCTGCAACTCGAATATTCTCTGGTCGAAAGAAATATCGAGCGCGAACACATTCCCGCCGCGCAGCAACTGGGCATCGCCCTCTGCCCCTGGAGTCCTCTTGCCGGCGGCTTCCTGACAGGAAAATACACGCGCGACGGAAATTCCGGCAAGGGCGTAGGTCGTCTGGAAACCACCAAAGCTTCCGGCAACCCGGCGTTCAACAAATTCAGCGAACGCAATTGGAAAATCAGCGATGCCCTGGTCGCCGTCGCAAAACAAA
The DNA here is from genome assembly GCA_035602855.1 of Candidatus Acidiferrales bacterium. Lineage (GTDB taxonomy): Bacteria > Acidobacteriota > Terriglobia > Acidiferrales > UBA7541 > Palsa-295. The sequence goes on along the minus strand of DATNLN010000218.1, from coordinate 21,027 downwards.
TCAACAAGCCGCCCGCGCAAGTTGCCTTGAACTGGGTGATCACTCAGCCCGGCGTCACCTCCACCATTATCGGCGCGACAAAAACCTCTCAGCTCAACGACAATCTGCAAGCCGCGGAAATCTTGATCCCGCCGGAATTGCGCAAGTACCTTGACGAAGTCTCCGCGCTCGAAGCCATACATCCCTACGTCTTCTTTAGCGGTGGCATTCAGGACATGATCACCGGCGGCACATCGGTCAGTCCCTGGGCGCCGGCTCGCGTCACAGGCGCGCCGGCAGCGCCTGCCGCAAGTCCGAAAGCCAGCGCCGCCACCGAGAAGTAACGCAACTCAACTTGAGATGCCACTTTATAGCGGGCCCGTTTCCGACCACTTCGATAGCGAGCATTTTTTCAATCCGCGCGACCCCGCGTCGCAAGGCGGCATGCACGGCACCGCAGGCGTGCTTAAATGGCTGCTCACTCGCAGACCCGCGACCTGGCGCAAATGGATTGACGCGCCGTCAGGCGCCACTCCGCCGGAACGCGTCGACGACGGAAAAATCCGCGCCACCTTCATCGGACATGCCACGCTCCTGATTCAGCTCGAAGGCCTCAACATTCTCTGCGATCCCATCTGGTCGCATCGCGCCAGCCCGCTCTCTTGGATCGGTCCGCCGCGCCACCGCGCCCCCGGGATCCATTTCGATCAGCTTCCCACAATCGACTTGGTGCTGCAGAGCCACGACCACTACGATCATTTCGACGTCCCGACTCTGCGCCGCATTTCCGCCCGCTGGAGTCCCGCTTTTGCCGTCCCGCTCGGCGTCGGGGCGCGCCTCACCAGCAAAGGCATCGCGCAAAATTCGCAAATTCAGGAAGTGGATTGGTGGCAATCCGCCGACGCCTTCGACAAAATCCGCGTCACCGCCGTGCCCGCCCGCCATTTTTCAGGCCGCAGCCTCACCGACCGCAACAAGACTCTCTGGTGCGGCTACGTGCTCGAAAGCGCCTCTGGCACAATCTACTTCGCAGGAGACACTGCCTACGGCTCGCATTTCGCCAAAATCAAAGAACGCTTCCCAGAAATTCGCCTCGCCTTCCTTCCCGTTGGCGCCTATCGCCCGCAATGGTTCATGGGCCCTGTGCACATCTCCCCACAAGACGCAGTCCGCGCGCACAAAGAAGTCGGCGCCGCCACCAGCATCGCCATCCACCATGGAACCTTCCGCCTGGCCGACGACGGCGAACAAGAGCCAGTCACCGAACTCCAGCGCGCGCTGGACCGCGAAAAATCCTCCCACCGCTTCTGGGTCCTAGATGCCGGCGAGGGAAGAGACATCCCGTAATCGCTGGGCCGGTAGCATCGGCAATCCTGCCTGCGCTCCTTCTTTTGATTTTGCTTTGGAGCTTGGCGGAAAGAAAAATGCGCGTGTCATCCCGAACGAAGTCCCGCAATCGCGGCACGGGGAGAGGGATCTGCTTTTCGCGGTCCGCTCTATCACATCCAAACGCGGCTTGAGAGTTTGTGCAAGAACGGAGGCGTTCTTTCTGGCGTTTCGAGCCACTCGCCACCAATCACGAGCCACTGCCTTTTTCCCAAACCAAGCCATTCCACATCGAATCCGATCGAACCCCGCGCCCCCTACTTCTCTGCAACCACCACCGCATCAAAGAACAACCCCAAAAGGTGCCGTATCTCCGAGTCTGACAGCGACCTCGCATCCACTAAGTGCTCCAGCAACATCGCATGAGAAAACGCCCCCAAAGCCGTAGCCGCCGCCGCACAGGAAATCGGCAAAGATCTCCCGAGCGATTTCATCACCCGCCGCAAAATATCTCCACCGCAAGACCGCAACCCTCTCTGCCGCGCCCGCAAACGCGCATGAGCCTCCGGATGCCGCACGGCAAAAAGTTTGAATTCCAGCGAAAGCAGAGCCAGCCGCCGGTCCTTTGCAATCTGCGCGTAATGCTCGCGAAGCGCCCGCAAACGCCGCTGCGGGTTGTCGTGCCTCCCCAACAACTCATTCACTTCCGCAATGCGCTGCGCCACCCACTGCTCCAGCAGCGCGAAAAAAATACCTTCCTTGCTCTCGAAGTTCGCGTAAAAAGCCCCCCGCGTATATCCCGCCCGCGCCGCAATATCCTCCAGCCGCGCCGCCTCATACCCGTCCCGCGCAAAAGTCTGCTCCGCCGCCAGCAACAACTTCCGCCGCGTAGCCGCCGTGCGCGCCTGCTGCCGCGACGGGCCGACACTTGCCGCCTTTCCACCGCGTCCCGCCGGGGCTATCGCAGAGGTGTTCATGGATTGGTTTCCTTCACGCTTTTCGCCGCTTTACATGATACATACATGCATGTATATAATAAGTCATCCACACGATCAAGCATAGGTGATTCGTGGCCACTGCCACCTTAACCGCCGATCAATCCTTCGAGATCGCCGCTTGGCGCCCCCGCCACAATCCGTGGCTCATCGCGCTCACGGTGACCCTCGCCACCTTCATGGAAGTTCTCGATACCTCCATCGCCAACGTCGCCCTTCCGCACATCGCCGGCTCCCTCGGCGCCAGCTCCGACGAATCCACCTGGGTGCTCACCAGCTACCTGGTCTCCAACGCCATCATTCTCCCCATCAGCGCCTGGCTAGCCACCCGGATGGGCCGCAAACGCTTCTATATGTCCTGCGTTGCGCTCTTCGCCGGGAGCAGTTTTCTCTGCGGCCTCGCTCCCAGCCTGGGCATGTTGATTTTCTTCCGCGTCCTGCAGGGCGCCGGTGGCGGGGGACTGCAACCCAGCGAACAGGCCATCCTCGCCGACACGTTCTCGCTTTCGAAACGCGGCATGGCCTTCGCCGTCTACGGAATGGCCGTGGTGGTCGCGCCCGCCATCGGTCCCACCATCGGCGGATGGATCACAGACAATTACAGCTGGCGCTGGATTTTTTACATCAACGTCCCCATCAGCCTCATCTCTCTCTATCTTACCCACCGCCTGGTAGAAGATCCGCCGTATCTAAAGCAAGAAAAAGAACGCCGCAAAGGCATTCGCGTTGACTACATGGGCCTGGGCCTGGTCGCTCTCGGCATCGGCGCCCTGCAACTGGTTCTGGACAAAGGCCAGGAAGCCGACTGGTTTTCCTCGCACTGGATCACCGCGCTGCTCACGCTGTCCATTCTCCTGCTCGTGACTTGGGTCATCTGGGAGTGGCGCCACGAACATCCCATCGTCGAGCTTAAGCTCCTGAAGAAACGGAATTTCGCCACCGCCATGTTCTTCATGTTTATTCTGGGCGCCGTCTTGTACGGCACCACCGTCTTGATCCCCCAATACCTCCAACTACTCATGGGTTATTCCGCCGTCAGCGCAGGTGAAGCCCTCGCCGGCGGCGGTTTCATCATGATGCTCATGATGCCGCTGTCCGGCTTTCTCGTCTCAAAAATGGACCAGCGCGTCCTCATGTCCATCGGCTTCGCCACCACCGCCGCCTCGCTCTATTACATGACCACCCACCTCACGCTGGGCATGGATTTCGGCACCGCCGCCATGCTCCGCGTCTATCAGGTCGCCGGCCTCGCCTTTATCTTCGTGCCGTCGAATACGCTTTCCTACGTAGACGTCCCGCCAGAAAAAAATAACCAGATTTCCAGTATGATCAGCTTCATTCGCAACATCGGCGGCAGCATCGGCATCGCGCTGCTCGCCACCTTCATCACTCGCGGCACACAGCAGCGCCAAACGTATCTCTCCGGCCACATGAACGAAGGCAACCCGCGCTTCCGCCAAATGATTGACGGACTCACAGCCACTCTGCGCAGCCAAGGCCTAAGCCCGTCCGACGCCGCCCATCAAGCCTACGCGCGCGCCGCCGCGCTCCTAGCGCAACAAGCCTCGACGCTAGCCTATACAGATGTCGTCGCCGGCCTAGCAATCATCGTCGCCTGCCTCGCGCCTCTCTGCTTCATAATGAAGCGCCCACCCAAAGGCGCAGCCGGTCCCTCGCTGCACTGACAACGCGACGAGCATCGTCATCCGGATGAGGCCGGCGCCTTTGCTTCGGCCCGTCCCCGCCGCAGGCGGAGATCTCTCCCACTCTCACGCATTAGCCCATACGATCCGTAGTTCGGAATGTCCTTCAGAAGGATGGTACGACAACGGAGTCTGCCCCGCGGTGTCCAATCGCGCGGCCATGAAATTTCTTCGGTCTGCGAGCGTTCGAAGAGATAATAGTCGCGTGGGCTAGCCGCGAGCCATCCCGCTCGACTACTGGCGGCCTGAGGGAACCATGACCGAAATCAGCGCGTTATTCTGGGATAACGGCGGCGTAATTCTAACTAACGGCTGGGACCGCACCTCGCGCCGAGCCGCCGTCGAGAAATTCCACCTCGATTGGGCCGATTTCGAAGATCGCCACGAACTGATGCTCAACGCCTTCGAGACCGGCCGCGCCAGCCTCGATGAATATCTGCGCCGCACAATTTTTTATCGCGAGCGCCCCTTCACCCCGGACGATTTCAAACAGTTCATGTTCGAACAATCCCAGCCGTTCGTTCCGTCGCTGGAATTTCTGGGCACCCTGGTCCAGCCGCGTAGCTACTTGATGGCCTCGCTTAACAATGAGTCGCTCGAGATCAATGAATATCGCGTTCACAAATTTAATCTGCGCCAATATTTTCAGGCATTTTTCAGTTCCTGCTATCTAGGCGTGCGCAAACCGGAAGAACAAATCTACAAACTGGCACTGAAAATTTCGCAACGCGAACCGCAAGAATGCGTTTTCATAGACGATCGTGGCCTGAACCTGGAATTGGCGCGTGAACTGGGAATGCACACGATTCAATTCCAGAATGTTGACCAGCTGCGCAAGGATTTGGTGCAACTGGGAATTAGCGCGGCGGCAAAATAATCTCGCAGCACAAATAACGAAAAGCATAGGCAAATATAAAATGAGGCGCAAAGCAAATGAAACTCGACACTCGCATATTTCCGGATATTGACGCGCTCAGCCGCGCAGCGCTTGAACAATTGCTCAGGGATCTGCGCGAATCCATCGCCCAACGCGGCCGCGGCGCCATCGCCCTGTCCGGCGGCCACACTCCCGAAAAAATGTACTCGCTCTGGGCCGCCACCGAAAAATATCGCAACGAAACCGACTGGAATCGCGTGCATCTGTTCTGGGGCGATGAGCGCTACGTTCCGCAAGACGACCCGCTCAGCAATTACCGCATGACCAGCGAGGCTCTGCTTGCGCATGTGCCGATTCCCGCCGCGAACGTCCATGCCGCTCCCACGAATTTGCCGACGCCCGAAAAAGCCGCCGAAGTCTACGACCAGGAATTGCGAAAATTCTTCGGTGCAGCCGCGCCGGCCTTCGACGTAACTCTGCTTGGCCTCGGTCCCGAGGGCCACACCGCGTCGCTGTTTCCGGATTCTCCCGCGCTGCTCGAAAAATCTCGCTGGATCGTGCCCGTCCAGGTCGCCGCCGTGCCGCCAAACCGCCTGACGTTCACGCTCCCCGTCCTGAACTCCAGCCGTAACACCTACTTCCTGGTAGCCGGAGAAAACAAGCGTCCAATCCTCTCCGCCCTGCGCGCCGAGCCGGAAACTCGCCCCAGCGCGTATCCAGCCGGACGGATCCGCCCAACCGATGGCCGAGTCCTGTGGTTTCTCGATCAAGCCGCCGCCGGCTGATATAGCGCAAAACTTTTATGAAGCCTTCCGCGTTGCGCTGCGTCTAAACGGTCGCTGGGGTGTACCAAAAAGACCGTGCGTGTCATCGGCGATCGAATCGCCTGCGACCGGAACGCAGAATCTTGGCCGAATCTGCAGGGCAGGCTGTAAAATAGAGCGAATCCCGGTCCGGAAATCGCCCGAAGCTGATACGCCAATCGTGCTGGGCAAGTGGATAGCCGAAATTATTCGCAGCGACCCATCCGACCCATAATGCGACCGCAGAACACATTCATGCGCGCTGTCGTCACGGCGGCTCTGCCGGCCACGCTGTTGTGGTTTTCTGCCTGCAGCACCAAGACTGCGGAAACAGCGCCGAGCCTGGCCGTTCCGGTGACGGTAGCGAGGGCCGTGCAGAAAACGGTGCCGATCAATCTGACGGCGATCGGCACAGCGGAAGCCTACTCGACGGTATCCATCAAAAGCCAGGTCAATGCCATACTCGAGCAAGTCCATTTCAAGCAGGGCGACTTCGTTAAGAAGGGCGATCTGCTGTTTACGCTCGATGGCCGGCCGTTTCAATCGGCGCTCGCGCAGTCCGAAGCGAATCTGGCGCGCGACCAGGCACAGGCCGAGCTGAACCAGGTGCAATCCGCGCGTTACGAAAAGCTTTACGCCGCGGGAGTCGCGCCCAAAGAACAGTACGATCAGATGAAAGCCACCGCGGACGCGCAAGACGCCTTGGTTCACGCCGATCAGGCTGCAGTGCAATCCGCCAAACTGCAGTTGCAATACTGCACCATTTATTCACCCACGGACGGCCGCACCGGCGCTCTGCAGGTTTACCCCGGAAATCTTGTGAAAGAAAATGACGTTCCGATTCTCGTTGTGATCAACCAGATGTCGCCCATCTTCGTGGATTTCTCCGTGCCCGAACAATATCTGGGTGTCGTGAAAAAATATATGAGCGGCGGACGCCTGCAAATTGAAGCCACCCCGTACGGTGAAACCGTCTCCGAAGTGGGCTATCTGACCTTTGTAGACAACAACGTGGACAACACCACCGGAACCATCAAACTCAAAGGGACGTTTCCGAACGAAGATCATCGTTTGTGGCCGGGACAATTTTCCGTCGTGTCGCTGCGCCTGGCGGAAGAAGAAAAGGCCATCGTCGTTCCGTCGCAAGCCGTGCAGACGGGCCAGTCCGGTGATTTCATTTTCGTAGTGAAATCAGATCAAACCGTGGAATCGCATGCGGTAAAAGTAGCGCGCCAGCTCGAAGGCGAATCGGTGATCTCAAGCGGCATCGCACCCGGCGACACAGTCGTCACGGACGGACAACTGCGCCTGATTCCCGGCATAAAAGTTCAAGTGAAAGCGGCCAGCGCAGGAAGTTAGGATAGTTCACGGCAGAAAAATGATCAGCATCGCCGAACCATTCGTTCGCCGTCCGGTCATGACCACTCTGGTCATGCTGGCGATTCTGCTGTTCGGAATCCTCGGTTATCGCGCGCTCGCCGTCAGCGAACTTCCCAACGTTGACTATCCGACGATTCAAGTGGGCGCCTCACTCCCCGGCGCAAGTCCCGACACAGTAGCGTCGGCCATCGCTACGCCGCTCGAAAAGCAGTTCTCCACAATCGCTGGCATCGATTCGATGACCTCCTCGAGCTCGCTCGGTGGAACTTCGATCACGCTGCAATTCGACCTAAGCCGCAACATCGACGGCGCCGCGCAAGACGTGCAGGCGGCAATCTCCCGCGCATCCTCACAGCTGCCGCCGAACATGCCCACGCCGCCGACTTACAACAAAGTGAATCCGGCCGACCAGCCCATCCTCTACATCGCCATGGGCTCGAAAACTCTGCCGGGTTACACCGTGGATCGCTACGCAGAAACTCTGATGGGCCAGCGCATTTCCATGGTGAAAGGCGTGGCGCAAGTCCAGGTATACGGCTCGCAGAAATATTCAGTGCGCATCCAACTCGATCCGCAGGCCATGGCCACGCGGCAAATTGGAATCGACGAAGTTCACAGCGCGGTGCAGAACGGCAACGTGAATCTGCCCGTAGGGACTTTGTACGGAGACCATCGCGCGTTCACGCTGCAGGCCGACGGCCAGCTGACGCACGCCTCGGTTTATCGTCCGCTGATTATCGCCTATCGCAACGGCTCGCCGGTCCGCCTGGAGGATGTCGGCACAGTTCTCGACAGCGTGCAGAACAATCGCGTGGCGAACTGGTGGAACGACACCGACTCGGTGGTGCTCGCGATCGAGCGCCAGCCGGGAACAAACACCGTGGAAGTTGTCGATGCGGTAAAACAACTTCTTCCGCAGTTTCGCGCCATAATTCCGCCTTCGATTCAGATGGAAACCCTCTACGACGCCTCGGAATCAATCCGCAATTCCGTCGCGGACGTGAAATTCACGCTGTTCCTCGCCATCGCGCTAGTGATTTTGGTTATTTTCCTGTTCCTGCGCAATCTTTCCGCGACATTAATCCCGAGTTTTGCGCTGCCCATGTCCATCATCGGCACCTTCGGCGTGATGTACGTGCTGAACTACACCATCGATAATCTTTCGCTGATGGCGCTGACGCTTTCCGTGGGCTTCGTGGTGGACGACGCCATCGTGATGCTGGAAAACATCGTGCGCCACATGGAAATGGGCGAAGGCGTGATGGAAGCCGCGCTGAGCGGATCGCGCGAAATCGGTTTCACGATTCTCTCTATGACGATTTCGCTGGCGGCCGTCTTTCTGCCCGTTTTTCTGATGGGCGGCATCATGGGGCGCTTGCTGCACGAGTTTGCTGTGGTCATCATCACCGCGATTCTGGTTTCCGGCTTCGTTTCGCTGACGCTCACGCCAATGCTGTGTAGCCGTTTTCTGCGCCCCGTAGCCGAACAACATCACGGCAGGATCTATATGGCGCTGGAGCGGTTCTTCGACCGCCTGTTGCACTACTACGATGTTTCGCTGCAGTGGTCGCTGCGCCACCGCGTATTCGTGATGGCGGTGTCCGGCGTCATCCTGATCGTCACCGTCTGGCAATTCGTAGTGATACCGAAAGGATTCCTGCCGCCGGAAGACCGCTCGCAGATTTTCATCTCCACCGAAGCGCAGCAGGGAATTTCCTTCGATTCGATGCGCGCGCACCAGCAGGAACTGAACAAAATCGCCCTCGCGGATCCCAACGTGCGCGATTTCTTTTCCGGCGTGGGCGACTTTTCGTCCAGCAACTCCGGAATCATATTCCTGCACCTGAAGGATCGCCCCCAGCGCCCGCTGATCCCGAGCCCAACGATGCTCGCGCTGCAGCAGAAGTACGGTACGACTCCCGTGCTCGGCAGCGCGTTGCGCGCAATCTCACCGTTTTTCTCGCATCGCACCACCATTGATGAGGTAATCGCCGAACTCGGCGTGAAATTCGCAACCGTCACCGGCATGAACGCCTACATGCAAAATCTGCCGCCCATCCAGGTAGGCGGCGAGCTTACCAAGAGCCAATACCAGCTCACGCTGCAAAGCCCCGATACCCAGGAGCTGTACCGCGAGTCCACGGCGTTTCAACAGAAAATGGCCAAACTTCCCGGCCTGCAAGACGTGACCAGCGACCTGCTGATCGCAAATCCGCAGGTCAACGTCAATATTGACCGCGACAAAGCTTCGGCGCTCGGCGTCACAGCCGAACAAATTGAAGACGCGCTCTACACCGCCTACGGCCAGCGCCAGATCTCCACAATCTATGCGCCTAATGACGAATATTGGGTGATCATGGAACTGCAGGACAAATACCAAAAAGATCCCGCGGCTCTTTCCATGCTTTATATTCGCTCGAGCAGCGGCACGCTCGTTCCGTTGAACGCGGTTGCCAGCCTCACCTCGAGCCTGGGGCCTCTCACCGTAAATCACTTCGGCCAGCTTCCAGCCGTCACGATCTCTTTTAATTTGGCGAGCGACACGGCCATCGGCGACGCCGTGGATTCCGTGAAGCGGCTCGCGCGCGAAGAACTTCCCCCCACCGTGACCGCGCAATTTCAAGGAACCGCAAAGGCTTTCGAAGCTTCGCTCACCGGCCTCGGTCTGCTACTCCTGATGGCGATCTTGGTAATCTACATCGTGCTGGGAATCTTGTACGAAAGCTTTATACACCCGATCACCATTCTTTCCGGACTTCCATCCGCCGCTTTCGGCGCGCTGCTCACGCTCCAAATTTTCCATTTGAGCCTGGACCTCTACGGTTTCGTCGGCGTAATCATGCTAATCGGCATTGTGAAGAAAAACGCTATCATGATGGTGGACTTCGCCGTGGAACGCGAACGCAACGGGCACAAGACCGCAGCCGAAGCGATCTACGAAGGGTGCCTGATCCGGTTTCGGCCGATCACCATGACCACCATGGCCGCGCTGATGGGCACAGCTCCCATCGCATTCGGCATTGGCGCGGGGGCGGACGCGCGTCGCCCGCTCGGCCTGGCCGTAGTCGGCGGACTAATCTTCTCGCAGATGGTTACGCTGTACCTTACGCCGGTCTTCTATACATACATGGATACATTCCAAGGCTGGCTCGAGGACCGATTTGGGAAAATGACCGGAAAAAGGAGCGCCGATCTCGCCGACGGCCACGTTTCCGCAGATTAGGGACCACGCCACGCCGAATTTCCTCGCTTCGTAAATTCTTCGTCTGGCCGTCCGCCGGTACAGATGTACATGGCAAGCTGGACCACAACGACCTGTCACTTCGTACCATTGACCGTGCTAGCCGTCCTGTCTAGCATGACTTCAGGACGTGCATGCGTCCCGGAATGTGGGATTGCTTACCCGTGTTTCGCGCCAGCCTCGCGGGGAGTCAATCAGGATGCCTTTCGCCCAAGACCTGCCAAGAGATATCAGAATGCGCCAGAAAAGGCGCGGCCCGCGGATGAATTCGCGTGTCCCGGTGACGATACAGTTCAACGGGCAGAGCGGGCCGCTCAGCCAGCAGCCTGCGATTACCCGTGTGGTGAATGCCTACGGCTGCCTGCTGGTCTCTCCAAAGGAAGTTGAATTGCAACAAAGATTGCGGGTGACGAACCTGGCCACGCGCCGCGCGGTGGACGGGCACGTCGTTTGGAAGGGAATGCAGCGCGCAGACGGATGGGATGTGGGGGTAGAGTTTATCTCGGCCGACCAAAACTTCTGGGGTGTGGAGCTTTGAAACTCGAATCGTTAAAGGTCCCTGCGGCAAAAACTTACGCATCGCCATTAAGAGCAGCGGTGGCGCCGGCGCGGGCGGTGGCACCGGCCACTGCGGCGCGCCCATCCAAGCCCGGACTGGGCAACGAATTGCAAGCGATTGCCGGGGAAGACCGACGCCGCAGCCAGCGCGTGCTGGTGCGTGTGCGCGCCAGCCTCCACGTCGCGCTCAACGGCAAGCCGACGACATTTGAAACCGTGACGCTGAGCGTCAACAACTACGGCGCGATGATTATTTTGAAGCAGGGATTGCCGCCGGACACGCGCTTCGTGCTGGAGCATTCCGGAACCAAAGAACGCGTGGCGTGCAAAGTGGTTCGCCCTTCGCGCGAAATGCCCGACGGATTTCAGATACCCATCGAATTCGATTCTCCAGCGCCAAATTTCTGGAGGATTGCATTTCCGCCCAACGATTGGCGGCCGCTGGACGATCTATAGTTGGTGAACTGGCGGCAGCGAAGAATTTCAGTTGAATGGAGTGCTTCAGGCGAAGGGAAGTTTGCGCAGGTCCAGGTTTCCGCCGGAAAGAATGATTCCAATTTTTTTGCCCGCGGCCCCGATTTTGCCAAAGAGCGCGGGCACGGCGGCCACGGCACCGGAAGGCTCCACAACTAATTTCGTGCGTTCCCACAGCAGCAACATCGCTTGCACGATTTCTTCTTCGGTGACCAGCGAGATTTCGTCTGCTTTTTCGCGCAGAATCGAAAATGTGAGCGGGCATAAAGTCGCGCGCAGCCCGTCCGCCATGGTTTCCGTCGTCGCCGCAGCTTCGATTTTTCCAGATGCCAGCGAGCGGTAAGCGTCGTCCGCGTTGCGCGGCTCGGCGCCAATCACGCGAATCGCAGGACGCAGACTTTTCGCGGCGATGGCAGTGCCGCTGAGCAGGCCGCCGCCGCTTGCGGGCGTGATGACCGCATCAAGGTCGGGAATTTCTTCGAGCAGTTCCAGCGCTGCGGTTCCTTGCCCTGCGATCACTCGCGCATCATTGTAAGGATGCACCAGGTGCGCGCCGGTCCGGCGGATCAGCTCGGCAACGACGGCTTCGCGCGACGCCATATTCGGCTCGCATTCCGTTATTTGCCCGCCGTAGGCTTTCACCGCGCTCTTCTTTGCGGGCGAAGAGTTTCGCGGCATGACGATATAAGCAGGAATTCCGCGCCAACGCGCCGCCTGGGACAGCGCTGCGGCGTGGTTGCCGGAAGAGGGCGCAGCGACGCCAAATTTTGCTTGCTCGTCGGTCAGGGAGAGCACCGCGTTGCTGGCTCCGCGAATCTTGAAAGAGCCCGTCTTTTGCAGGTTTTCGCACTTGAAGAACAGTTGCGCCTGCGCGATGTGATCGAGAGACGCGCAGGTAATCACGGGCGTGCGATGGATGCGCGGCGCGATCAGGCGATGCGCGGCGCGAATGGCGTCCAGGCTGAGATCAACCGCAGTAAAGTTGAGCGGCTCAGTCGCGTTCGGCTGAAGTTCGGTTGGTTTGCTATGCGCTGACATGGTGCAGGCCGTGGAACATTATGGCACATCGGGCGCCGAATCAGATTCGGCGCGCGCACAACGCCCGTGACGCGCGGCGGCAAACATTAAATGTGTTGACGCCCTTCCGGGCAAGTGCCACTCTGAATATCCCCCTTCCGGCAGTAAATTCGAAAACACACCAGATCGCAAGCTCCCCCGGGAGGAGTCCATGTCTGACCACGAGCGACGTATCGCCCCGCGGAAATCCTACGCGATCCCCGTGCGGTTTAATGTGATTACGGAGCAATGCGCGATACTGGGTGCGGCGGATGGGGCGACTACTCCGGCTCGCCAGAATGCGAAAATATTGACGACCATTCCGCTCCCGAAGCAGGGCGAAATCGTGAACCTGTCGGAGTGCGGCATCGGATTCAAGACGCGGCAAAATCTTAATGTTGGCGAAAACGTGGAAATATTTTTTACGCTGCCCACCGCATTGACCGGGAGGGCGCCGGAAGATGTGCGCTGCAATGCGCGAGTGGTGCACGTGGCCGAGACCGGCGACACCAATGGAATGATCGGAATCGGCGCGGCCATCAATCGTTTCGAGCGCAGTTCGATATCGCGCAATTGGGATAACTAGCGCGCCGGCTACGCGACTTATCTGGTTGGTCGCGCAGCTACGGTAAATGTCACTTGGGCCGCCGTGGTGTTTTCGAACCGATCGAAAATCTGCACGGCGATCGTGTGAGGGCCTGGCGCAAGACCCGGAAGTTCCAGCTGATAACTTTCCTTCGGTCCATCCGACAGTCCGCTTGCGGGAAAAACGATCAGCCAGTCGCCGGCATCCACGCTGTACTGCGCGCGCGTGATCGCCAGGCCTGAACTCACCCCCTCAAAGGTAATTTTCGCAGCAGCGCCGCTGGTGTCCGCGCGGAGATTTTCGATGCGCGGCGGAGTGTTTTGAATTTCGAAGCGGTCGCTGATGCGTTCGCTCGTGAGCGCCTGGCTGGGCGGATTCGAAGGCAAATCGGACGCGATAATTTTTAGGTAGTATGCGCCGTCGGGCATGCTGGTGCTGTCCCAGGAATAAAAGCGCTGCGTCACTTTGTCTTTCAGCAGGCGCCAGGTCTGTTCGCCCTCACCGCGATAATAAACCGAGAAAACCAGATCATCGTCGTTATCATCGTGCGCGCTCCACAGCACGCTTTGGTAGCCTTTTTCTTCGAAACCTTGTGGAGGCGCGTCCATCTTCAGCGACTTAGACGTGGCGTCCAGCAACACGCCGATGTTGGGAAACGAAGCTACGCCACCCGTGCGCTGCGGAGTCTTCAACTGCACGGACGCTGCCGTTGCCGGACCTCCCGGAGCGGCTGAAAATCCCTGCACGCGGACGCCGGAGTCCTGCATGGCGATGTCATCCACCGCGGGCGCCACATTTTCCGGCTGGTAGGCGATGCTCACCCAGGAAACTTCCGGGGCATCGCGTTTGTCGGCGACCTGGAACACGGCCTTCCACTGCAGGAAACGCGCCGGCGGACAACTTACGGATTCACCGCTCGCGCTTTTGTACGGACCGGACCACGGACTCCATTCTTTTTCAGGATTGGACGTGTTGCCCGAACGCACGTAAAACGAAACTTTTCCCTGCGTTGCGCTGTTTTCGCCCCACCAGGTCAGACGTCCCCAGTGCGAAAAAATCTTGGCATCAAACGGATCGGATTCGAAGCTGCCTTGCGCTTCCTGCGCCGGGCCCAGCGCGAAGATTTTTCCGGGGTTGGCGGTGCCGACGAGGAGCTGGCCGTCGCGCCCGACGATAAGGCTAGTTACTTGCGAGGATGCCGTCTTGGCGATGATGGAATAAATTCCATCGCCCTGCAGTTCGATGATCGAGCCTTTGTTTCCGGTGCCCAGCAGGATTTTTCCGTTCGGCGAAAAGCCCATCGAAAAAATCAGGTCATCGCGCGAATTCCACAGCGTTTCGCGCGAACCTGTAGCGGAAATTTTCACGACTTGCGAGCCGCCGGTAACGGAAGGGAACAGAGAGAACGCGGGAGCCGGTTGCGCGGCCGCGGCTGCCTGGATTGCTAATGTTACGGCGCCCTGTGCGCTAAGCGCCGGCGCGTTTGCTTGCGGCGCAATCGTTGCCGGCGGCGGATTCGGTGCCGCGGGGCGTTGCTTTTCTCCGATGGCGGCGGCGTAGAGGTTGCCGCTGGAATCGGTGAGAAGCGAGGTGACTTCCTTCTTGTCCGTTTCGTACACGACGAAAGATGCCCCAGCTTTCGTCGGAGCTGGCGAATCTTTCGCACCGGCTGCACTCGCAAGTTCGATGCGCAGAATTAATCCATCGGGATCCGTACCGACCAGCAAATCGCCTTTCGCGTCGAACGCGAGCGAGCGAGCGTGGCGTTCGTCGCTTTGATAAAAAAGCTGGCCCTTGCCGTCGGGAGTCACGGCGAAAATTTCACCTTTGTCTCCGGTGCCGACGAATAGAGTTCCTTGCGCATCGAGCGCCAGAGCCCAGATATATTTCGCTTTGGGATCGAAGAAGACGGCTTTCTGTCCGTCGGGCGTAACTTTATAGACCTTGCCGTCGGGCGACGTACCGACGTAGAGATTATCGTGGGCATCGAAAACGATGGTTTGCGCGGAAAGTTCCGGGGCTTCGAACACGGTGGTGGGCTTGGCGCGATCATCCAAGCGCAGAACTTTGGCGTCGGAGCCGCCTGCGGCGTACACGCGGCCGCGCGAATCCGTGCGCAGCGCCCAGAGATACATCAAATTTGGATCGGAGAACGCGGCGAATTGCGGCGCGGGAACCAGCTTGCCGTCGCTGCGAATGGCTACGCCTTTGGCTGTGCCTTTCTCGAAGTCCGAGTAATCGGATTGTCGCCAGAAATGCGTGTGCTCGGCGTACAAGAGCGCGGGCGCCAGCAGCGCCGTCGCTAGAAGGCACGTCAAGATGAGTCGCCGTGTCATCGCTGCCAATCTCCTTTACTGCCGGGCATCTTCAAGGCGATGCATTACTTCACCGTAATCGTCAACGTGCGCTCGCCGGAAATCACCTGATGCATTTCCACCGACCATTCTCCTGCGGTGGATTGATACAGCAAGCGCGCGCCGCCGGGAGTTTGCCGCTGATCCAACACATTGATTGCGGATGCTGGAGCGTTGGGCATGATTTTGTCTTCGACCATCAGAGTGGGCGTGGGTTGCAACAGCGTCGCGTACAGCCGGTCGTTCTGGTGCTCGCGGTTCATCAGTTTGATCAACTCCTCGAGGCCGGGCAACTGCCCCTGCGAACTGGCCGCGAGCGATTGCACGGTGCGATTCACCGTCTCCGCATCGCTGATGACAAGTTGCAGCGGCCCGCGCGCAGCTTGCATGGGAATGGTGATGGGAAATTCCTGCACGAAAGCCGGACCGCGATAAGGACGCAGCTGGACTTTCACGTTCACGGTTTGACCGGGCCGCACTTCGTTCGCTTCCAGCCAGGCATCGTCGATCGTGGCGGCGCGGCGCTCGGGCAGAGCGGTGACGCGCAGATGAATCCCGGCGACGTGGGGGATTTCGTAAGGGTTCGAGTAAATCTGCGAAAAAATCGCTTGCACGTCCGTCGCGACAAAAAATCCGCCGGGCACGGGCATGTCCGTCGGCGCGAACAGGTCTTTCAACGCGACGGTGGTGTGACCTTGAATCGCGATTTCGCCATCCAGTTCGAGCGTAGAGCCCTCGCCGTACGCCGCGTTGCCTACGATTCCGTTATAGGTTGCCAGAGCCACCAGCAACGGGGTGAGTTGCGGGCTTTCGATCACTTCAAAATGAAACTGTTTTTGCGCGTCGCCGGCCAGCAGAGTCACGTCCACAGGAATCATCGGCGGGCCATCACCTAACCGGCCGCCGATTGCCGTGACACGATCCTGCGTGAGCGTGCCGATGGTTCCACCGGTGGTGATAATTTTTGTGGACGCCATCGCCGAGGCAAGCGTGGTGAGCACATGCGCGCGCGCCAGCGGCATGGAAACGTTGCCAAAGGAAAATATGGGGTGGCCGCAGGCGAGGATTTTGCCCTGGTCCACCGTGGTGACGGTGCAGCCGGGCGTTATCGAGAGGTCGCCGCGAATTAATTCCACGCCGACCATATCGCCGGGTTTCAGTTGCGCGTCTTCGGGCGAGGCTGCGGCGGTGCCGCCCGCCATCATCGTCATGCCCCAGCCAGAGAGCTGCTTGCTGAATTGCGCGATCGTTTCCGGGTAGAGGCCGGTGGAAATCAGCGGCGTCTCGATGGGCACCAGAAATTGCCCGCCACCCGCGCTCGTCTGGCGCGCGAAGTTCTCGGGGAGGGGAATGCGCGCCGCGGAGAACAAGTTTCCGGTATTGGTTTGCTGCGCGCCATTGGCTGAGGCTGGCGCCGAGGCCGACAAATTTGCCGCAGGCTCGGGCGCTTTCTCGACATCGAGCATGTTTTCAATCGGAGTGACGCCGCCGATCGCTTCCTTGGCAAAGGCGCCGAGCTTGAGCGACAGCGCGCCGACCAATTTGCCATCGTAATAGACCGGGCTGCCGCTCATTCCTGCAACCACGCCCGTGTGTTCGACTTTTTCGCCCAGCAACTGGACCAGGATGATGTCCTGCTTGGGACCGAGCGCGTTGTGCAGCACACCCAGAATCACCAAGTCCACTTTTTCGATCTCATCGCCGGTGAAAATCGTGTAGACAACGCATTTCATCCCCGGTTGCACCTGGCTGAGCGGGAAAATCGCGGGCGTATCGTCTGCCCGAGTTGCCGAAAGGCCGGTCACTAGCAGC
This sequence comes from Candidatus Acidiferrales bacterium, assembly GCA_035602855.1. Taxonomy (GTDB): domain Bacteria; phylum Acidobacteriota; class Terriglobia; order Acidiferrales; family UBA7541; genus Palsa-295. The sequence goes on along the minus strand of DATNLN010000218.1, from coordinate 3,883 downwards.
AGGGCGGCGAGGAATATTGGAAGCAAATTCCGGAGGGCCACGGGCATCAGAAGTTCATGATACCTGCCGCATACCGCGGAAGCAAATCGCGCCATGCTAGAATCTTGCGATGGCAAGAAAGACAATTTTGCCCGGCGGAAGCGTCAGCGGAGTGGTGGAGCTGCCGGGAGATAAATCCATTTCACATCGTTACGCGATTCTGGCCGCGTTGGCAGAGGGCGTGAGCGAGATTCGAAACTATTCTCCCGCCGCGGATTGCGCCAGCACGCTGGAATGCATGCGCCGCTTGGGAATTACGGTGGATCGGAAGGGCGAGCAGGTGCGTATTGCGGGGAAGGGCCTCGACGGGCTGAAAGCGCCGCGCCGCACGATTGACGCAGAAAATTCCGGCTCGACGATTCGAATGATGTCCGGCGTTCTGGCCGGGCAAAATTTTACTTCCACGATTACGGGCGATAAATCGTTGCGACGCCGCCCCATGCGCAGAGTCGCTGACCCTCTGCGGCAGATGGGCGCGGACATTCGCAGTGCCGATGGCGACCGCGCGCCGCTGGAAATTCGCGGCGGAAAGCTGCACGGCATTGACTACACGACGGCGGTGCCGAGCGCACAGGTAAAGTCGGCGATTCTTCTGGCTGGTATGTATGCCGGCGGCGTGACGACGGTCCACGAGTCGGTACGCACGCGCGATCACACGGAACTGGCGCTACGCGAATTCGGCGCGAATGTTCTCGTGGCGAAAGGCGAAGCGGGTATCGAGCCACGCCCGAAACTACAGCCGCGGCAATTGAGTGTGCCGGGCGATTTGTCGTCGGCGGTGTTCCTGATCGGTGCGGCGCTGGTGCTGCCGGAATCGTCGCTGATGCTGCACAACGTGGGGCTGAACCCCACGCGCTCGCGAGTACTAGATTTTCTGATTTCGATCGGAGCTTCGATCAATCTGGCGTCGGTACAGTTGCGCGCTGGAGAGCTGATTGGCGACGTTTCCGTGCGCCATGCCCCGCTCCTAGGCGGCAGCATATCCGGCGCGCAGGTGGCCGAAATGATTGACGAGTTGCCGATGCTCGCGGCGCTGGGCCCGTTCACGGAGCGGGGAATCGAAATCCACGATGCGCAGGAATTGCGCGTCAAGGAAAGCGACCGCATCGCCGCGCTCGCCGAAGGGCTGCGGCAGATGGGCGCGCGCCTGGAAGAATTTCCAGATGGCCTGCGTGTGGAAGGCCGAGCGAGCGGTGCGGCGAACGCAAAGCTGCGCGGCGCAAAGGTCGATCCGCAGGGCGATCATCGCATCGCGATGGGGCTGGCAGTGGCGGCGCTGGGCGCAGAAGGCGAGACGGTGATCAAAGACTCCGAGTGCGTAGGCGTGTCATTTCCAGATTTTTTCAAGACGCTGGAGCGTCTGCGGGGCGGCGAAAATCAGGAAGACTTGCGCAGGTAAATGGTTCCGTAGCTCGTAGCGACGGAGATTTTCGGTCCCGCAGAGCCGATCTTGCCGCTGAGGCGCGCTGTGCCATTTTCATCGGCGGGCTGCAATCCGGGCGCCTCGAAATCGCTTTGAATTTCTCCCGAGCGCGAGATTGCGGAAATTTCGAAATTCGATTTCGCGGGCAGCGTCAGGTCCACTTCCCCCGTTCCGTTCGCGATGTTGATATCTTCGCGCGGCAGTTGTGCGTAAGTCACCTTGATGTCCCCGTGCGTTCCAGCGATGTCCAGGCGCCCCGCGACGTTCTCCACTTCGATGTCCTTGTCATGCGTGACGAGTTTGGCGAAGCCACCCACGTCCGACACGGCAATCTCTCCCGAATCCAGCTCCAGTCGTCCCGTCAGATGCGCTAGAGTAAGGTCGCCGGCCTGCGATGTGTAATGCGTGGTCTTGCTGACGTTGCGGATGCGCACCGGCCCGAAAAATTCGCCCTGCAAGGTCGCGTCGCCTGCCACATCGTTCATTTCAATTTCGTTGCCGCGGCCGGTGATGCGCACACTGCCGGTGATGTCGTCAATGCGCGCATCGCCTTTCACGAGCTGCGCGGTTACGTCGGCGCCAACGTCGTGCACTTCGATATCGCCGGTCTGCGTGGTAACGCTCACGGCGCCGGCCAGGCCGGAAATGGAAATGTCGCCATGATGCGAATCGGCGGAGAGCGATACGCTCTTGGGCAGCGTCAAGTCGAAGTCCACGGTGACGTGCCCCGTCTCCATCTCTTGATTCACGGGATGAACGCTGTAGCCGTCACGCGTTTGCTCGATCACCACTTTCAGCGACTTTAGAAGTTCATCAGCGGCCGATTCGTTCGCAGCCTCGGCCGTTTCCGTGACGCTCACGCGCAGATCGTTGCCGTCGCCGACGTGCGCGGTGATGCTTCCAAGCGCCGTCGTCACCATCACGTGGGCGCCGGCAGGAATTGCTTTCGGCGGGAGTTCCTCGCTCTGGGAGGTCTTGTGATTGAAAACGTCGAGGTCAATATTAAGGTCGGGATTCCTCTCGTGGATCCTGGTATAAATTCCCATTCCTGCCAGAACGAACACCACCAGCACCAGCAGCGCCGCCTCGCCGCCCGTTAGCAACGGCGGACGCGCGTCACCAGCTCGCTGGGCGCTGAAATGATCCACCAACTTGGCGATGCCCCATAGAATGATCAGCACGGGCCAAAAACGCCAGAAGAGGTGCCAGATTCGCAGGTCCGGATGGAAGCGCGCGAGAAGAAACAGGATTCCGAGAACAATCAGAAGCAAGCCCGTGAAGATCGAACTGCGTTGTCGCCCGCCGTTGCTCACGCGCGCCTCACGAGCCGAGATGGCCTTCTTTGGAAGCCAGCGACTGCGCGGTCAGCACAACACCCGCAACGATCAGCAGAATCGGCCAAAGTTCCAAGAAGCTGAAACGCGTGTATTCGCCGATCAGGAAGAGCACACCCACGGTGATGATCATCAGCGGGCCCATCAGACCGCGAATTTTGCAGTGGGGGCAATGGCAAACCGCTTGATTGGGATCGCTCATTCTGGCCTCCCCTAGGAATTTTTGTGCAGACGATCCCAGAGGATCCATCCGCCGACCAGGATCAATGCCACCGGCCAGCTTTTGGAAAACCACTCGCGCTGCAAGAGGCCGAAGTTCGCCAGCAGCACCAGAACGCCGATGCCGATGAGCACGAACGCGCCGATCGGTCGGCGCTCGCGCCCTTCGATCAAATTTGCCGGCTCGGGCTCTCCCTTCTTGCGTGCCTGAGCGGTGCGATAGGCCTCGATGGGCATGTAGAAATAAAAGCAGCCGAGAGCGATGCCGAGAAACGCGTTGTAAGCGTCGGGCAGGTCGCTACTGAGCGCCGCGATGATTCCGGCGAAGATCAGTACGTGAATCACGGCCTTCATGTACTGGCCGTTGTACACGGCGCCCAAGCCGGGAATGATGCCGAGTGTGGCGGCGAGCCCGGGATTCACCTCTGCCTTTCCTGGTTCCGGAGCCGCCGGACTTGTTAGCAGCCCCGCGAGGCAATCCTCGCAATAGAGCGCGCCGCGCACTTCGCGTGTGCACTGCGGGCAAAGCGCTTTCCCGCAATTGCGGCAATAACCGGTGGCCGGGACATCTGTGTGCACCGCGCAATTCATCGGGGGCTCCTGGTGTTTGTACCAATCACGATAGAGCCAAAATTTTCCGCCCAATGGGTGTTGAGTAGAGACGCGAGCATCGTGCCGTTGCGCGACTGGCTGTGACCGGGATGCGGTGAAGCCTGCGATTTCTCCCGCGGATTCACGGAAGGCGGCTGCGAGTTTTGTTGCGGCGCGGGCGCCGGCGTGTTGGAAGGAGAAGGCTCGGCATCGGGCTGCAGGCGCGTCTGAATCTCATACACGACGCGCAGGTCGTTCACGAATTTGGCGCCGCGCG
>DATNLN010000213.1:0-4387 GCA_035602855.1 Candidatus Acidiferrales bacterium | reverse complement strand
GGCCTGGCGCGTAGCGGCTTACCTGTGCACCGAACATCCGCATCCCGGCGAGTGAAATCTCCCGTTGCCTTCGACCGTGCCGCCTTTGCCGTACATATTTCTGAGGCGCACCCAATCGCCCAGCGAATGGTAGGGGCCGTTTTCGTTGCGGCCCTTGGGCGTCACATCGAGAAAGCCGTAGGCGCCGAGAAACTGTTCGCCGCCTCGGCCAAAAGTTGAATACGTGTGAAAGATTTGGCTCCTGTCGTCCTTGAAGAAGACGCTGTCGCCGGAAAGATCCTCCATTCCAGGTTTTACTTGGCCGAAATTGTAGTACGCGTTTCCCGCCGCGAGCTGCTCGGGTGTGAACGACACGTTGAAATCGTAATTGAAATCGCTGTGGAATGACGAAAACCACGGGAATTTCCAGCCCATGTTCTTGCGGTAGGCTTCGATTTCTTCGATGGGAGCGCGGGCCACGGCCACGTAGGAAAGATCGTGGTTTTCCAGATGCACCAGCAGGCCTTCGAGGTGGTCCACTTCGAATGCGCAGCCGACGCAGTTATTTTTCTGGCCGGGGCCCATCATGAAATGCTTCAGGAAGAGCTGGCTGCGGCCGTTGAATAGCTGCGCGAGCGTAGCTTTACCGGCGGGACCGTCAAAGACGTATTCCTTTTCGACACGCACCCAGGGTGATGCACGCTGTTCGGCACTGAGCTGGTCGCGCAATTTCGTGAACGCCTTTTCTTTGGCGAGCAAAGCGGTGCGCGCCTTGCGCCATTCGCTGCCGGAAACAACGCGATGCCCGAGCGCGGGGTTTGTTGCGCTGCCGGTTTCTGTCTGCGATCGCGCTTTGTGACTTGCGGCTCGGCTTTCACTCATGGTCCATCCTCTTGGTGATTTTCATTTCGGGGATAACATTGGCGGTGCGCTTCGTGCGGAGTCTTTTAATGACGATCACGGCCCAGGCGCCGGCAGAAGTGGCGCCGATGGCGGCCTGCGTTGCGGCTGCGATGCAAACCGGGCACATTTCATACTCCTCCGACCCAAAAACCGAATGGTTCCCTGCCCCCACGATGAGCAGGCTTCTGCGGAGGCGCGACGTCTAGGCCGTGGGAACTAGAATCTCGGTAACTAGCTGCTCTTCGGGTGTGGTGCGGGGATCGTTGATATAATTTTCGATACCGAAGTCATCGCGCAGGGGGATTTTTGTCTCGGCGACGATCTGAAAAACCCGGCCACATGCTTCGGGCAGCTTTGAGTAGGGTCCGGTCAGGACAAACCGGCTGTACTTGCCGCCTGGAAATTTTTCGTAGGTAAGGCCCTCGGGCAAATCTTTAGGCGCGGCGGCCAGCGCTACGCCGGCGCGATAGATCTGCGGCGCAACTTTGTAGAGACTCATATACCCCGTGATTTTGTATTGCTCGAGGAGCTTGGGTACCAGTGGATGCAGCTGTTGCCAGGCTTGCGGCGCGGTGTTTGGGAAGGGTCCAACTTTCTGGATGAAAACGTAATGAGTCCCGGGCCAGTTCACAACTTCCGGTGCCTCGCTAAGGCGCAAGGCGGCTATTTTTGCGGTGGGCATCGTGTTCTCTCCTATGGTTGGGGTTGCTCGAACAGCAATTTCAAATAGCGGCGCAAGTGGTCAATGCAGTCGGCGGCAACGGCGGGGCCGCCCTTCGCTTTGGCCAGGATGAACGCACCTTGGATTACGGCTTGGGTGTACAGCGCCAGGCTACAGGCGGTCCAGTCCCCCGTTACGCCGTATAAGCGCATGCAGTCGGCGATGTCGGCTTCCAACGTTGCGGCGTGCTCGCTGATGCTTTTGTCGCACGCAACGCGGATGGCCGGGTGCGTGTCATAAACTTCCTGGACCATGGTCCCGATCAGGCAGGTGAATTCCGGCAATTCGCCCTGCAGGATGGCCTTGCGAAGATCCACGTACGCCAAAAGACGGGCCAAGGGATCAGGCTCCGCTCGATACGGTGCCGCTTTAAAAAAGGCGGCCGTCGTGGTTCCCCAATATTCGGCCGCCGCGAGTGCCAGCTGTTCCTTCGTGTCAAAATGATGGAAAAAGCTGCCCTTGGTGAGCTCAACTGCCTCGCAGATGTCCTCGACGCGAGTGGCGGCGTAGCCTTTGCTGCGGAAGACGTGAAGCGCGGCGTCTAGGAACTTGGTCTTAGATTGGTGTCGAGTTTCATTCATAGGTGTGGTTGGCAGCAAGCCACTTCTACTACACGCGGTTCCATCCTGCGCCGGGTGTGCTGACTTTTTCCAATGCGGGCGTGCGCCTTTGCCGCTTTCGGGCGACGGTTGTGACGCAGGTTTGCCGATGCTTCCCCTGAGATCGACAGCGTGCGATGGCGCCGGAAGATGCAGTGTTGTTTGCCAGCAACGGCCTGCACGAAATGCGCAAAGCGCAGGATGAGGATCTGGCGGGGGCAAGCTGGAAGCACGGCCGCTGCAGATCCGCGGACGATTGCCTGGGTTTTTGATTCGATCCGGTGCGCGAATTTTCCTCGAGCAGTGGCAGCCATAGTCACATTACGGCCGTCGTGCTGACGGTGCCGTTGTAGCGGGACTCGTCAATTCAGACTGCCAGCTGTTTTCCTCACCCTCTGCATATTTCCAACTCCGACACGTCGTCATCTCGAATCGAAAATGCGCGCACGGGTCTTTGCTCATGCGGCTGCGGCGAAATTATGAAATACACTGCGTCTGGGTAGTAGGCCCGCGCGATATCCGTTCGCGAAGGCTCGTTCGCGCCGTGCGGGTGGGAATGATAAATTCCGAGCAGTCGCAATCCTGCACCGCGAATCTCTCGCATCAGTTGAAATAATTCCGCAGGCGCAATCTCATATTGCGTCGCGGGATCGCCGGCGATGTTGCGCGCGTGCAAGACGCGGGTGATCACGCCGTCTGCGCGGCCCGCCAGCAGCCCGCAACGTTCGCGTGTAGGCTCGCTTTGCGCATGGGCCTGCAGCGCAAACAGCACGCCGTCTTGAACTCGGATTAGGCTTGGCACAAAAAGCAGTCTACATTGCAACGGGCGGAAAGAGGAAGCGCGCGGCGCTCGTGTCACGGCGGGCGCAACGCTTAAACGAGGTCTTTTAGGGCGACGACCGCGGTGCGCCGTTTCCCGCCGGATTCCAGCAGCAGCGTGAGTTTGTCTCCTACGGGTTCGCGGCGGATGCTCTCGCGTTCGTCGGGCAGGATCAGATTCGCTGTGTTTTCGCCATTTATCGCCAGGATTTGATCGCCTGGCTTTACTCCGGCAGCGGCGCCCGGGCCGCCGGCGATTACGTCCACCACCGTGAAATGTTTGCCATCCCGAGCCTGTCCCATCCAGATTCCGGCGCGATCATAGCTGTCGCGGCGCCCGTAGTCTTTGTTTTTCTCGAAGATGATGCGCGTGCGCGAGTAGTCGAAAGTAACGTCGAATTGCGAAAGCACGTCCGGGCCGATCAACCCGGCCATCGCTGACGATGTAGTCAGCCCGGTTTTCTGCGCCGAAAGGCGGATCACCAAGTCGCGCACGGTAACCTCACCAATCTGCAACGTACCGGCGCGCGCCAGCAATGAGCGCACCGGTCCGCCGATGCCCCAACCGGTGACGCCTTCCAGCTTGGCTCCATATTTTTCTTGCAGATTATTTTGGACGCAGAATGGGCCGTAGAGCAGCAGCGACGAGCGCGCGCCGGTATCCACGCCGAAATCTCCCGCGACGCCATCGAGCGATGCGGCTACGACGGGAATCTGGCGCGGTCGCTCGAAGTGCACGATTACGCCCGCGCCGGCATAGTCGAACTTGTCCGGAGCAGTAAAAGTGAGGACGCGATTCACGTAATCGTGTTTCACCACCATGCGTTCGAAGACCGGCAGGCCGATAATTCCATCGAATGGTTTCGTACCGAATACTTGCGGCGCGTCGGACAGGTCCATCACGCTGGCTTCCATGTCCGCGAACGCCAAATCCCCGATTTGCAGCTGGGCAATCTGCGCTTGGCCCGCACGCACAGCTTTTTCGCCGACACCCCAGCCTTGGCCCGTATCGCCGACCTGCAGGCCAAGCTGCTGCGCCACGTCCGCGGAAACGGTGACGCCGCCAGCGCCCGTATCGAGCAAAAAGTGGAAAGGCCCGCGGCTGTTCAGCCGAACTTCGACGAAGACGCGATTATCAACAAGGTCGAACGGCAGGGTGAAAACAGTCTTCGCATCGGAGACGACGTGCTTGGGAGCTGCAGCCGCAAACACGTGCGCACAACAACAAAGAGTTAAGAGGCCGGCAAATATCAACCCTTGGTTTCGCATGAGGGAGTTCCCTCCTCCTATGCCATTTCCAATTTAGCGCGAAAGAAAAACGGAACAGCGACCTCCCTCCATGCCGCTGAAACTCGAGAATACAATT
>DATNLN010000204.1:0-21690 GCA_035602855.1 Candidatus Acidiferrales bacterium | reverse complement strand
CCCACCAGCTGAGGAAACGTTCCGAAATGCATGGGGATCACGTGACGAACGTTCAAGAAGCGAATGGCCATGGCCGCTTCGCGCGGCCCCATCGTGAAGTGGTCCCCGATCGGCAGCAGCGCTACATCCGGCGCGTAAAGTTGCGCGATCAGCTTCATGTCGCCGAACAGCGCCGTGTCCCCCGCGTGATACACCGTCAGGCCGCCGGGAAGCCGCAGCACGTAGCCGCAAGCTTCGCCGCCATAGACGATGTGGTCGCCGTCGAGTATTCCACAGGAATGCACCGCGTTCACCATGGTCACTTCAATTTCGCCGACTTTCTGCGTACCACCTTTATTCATCGCGTTATTATTCGGCACGCCTTTGGATTCCAGCCACGCGCACAGCTCGTAAATTCCCACCACTTGTGGTTTGTATTTCTTGCCGAGTTCGACGGCGTCTGCGATGTGGTCGAAATGTCCGTGTGTGATGAGCATCGTGTCCACGCGCTCGAATTTCTTATTCGCTTCGGGGCAGAGTGGGTTCGTCAGAATCCATGGATCCACCAGGATCACTTTGCCGCTCGGTGTGTCAATGCGAAATGCTGCGTGGCCCAGCCAGGTGATTTTATTGCCGCGTGTGTGTAGCATTGGTCCGTCCCTCCCGTTGATATGACTATGAATTGCTGAAAACTTTGCGAATTACTTAGCAGCGCCGTGCCCACTGGCGGCGCCGCTGCTGCCTGCGGGGCCAAGTGTCGCGCGGAACGCTTGTTCGAACACTGGCTGCGGCCGCGTTCCCAGGAAAAATCCCAGGACTTGCCCGTCGCGTCCGTAGAAAATAGTTTGCGGCATCGTGCCTTTCCACGCCGGATTCACGCCGTCGTAGAAAGCGTCCAAATCAATCCCGGGTTTCTGGCGATAATTTGGAAATTGCGGCTGCGTGCGCGCGATGAATCGCCGCACCAGGTTCATGTCCGATTCGTCGTCCATGTCCACACCCATCACATTGACGCCCTGCGATTTGAATTCCTTGGCCAGCTCCACAATCATGGGATATTCGTCTCGGCAGGGCTCGCACCAAGTGGCCCAGAAATTCACCACCAGCGGCTTGCCTTTGTATTTCGCAACCAACTGCCGGTAGCCGCCGAGGTCGATCAGCGGTGGGTCCGCAGCGCCAGCCGCCTTGCCCGCGTGCGGCGGAGCCTTGCCCGCATCCGTCGTTTGCGTGCGCCCGGGACGAGCGGCAAAAAGCGCCACAATCACGACGACCGCGAACGTCAGAACAATTCGGCCGTGAAGCCGCGTGGGATGGGTTTCCTCTCTCATTTAGCCATTCTATCGGTTTGACTGGACCGGCGGCAACCCGGGCGATCTGCGGCTCGCCAGCGTGAACACAACGGTCAGCGTGCTTACAACCATCACACCGCGGATTTCGATTAGATCCTGACATTGTGTTGGTCTATCGGCTCCATCCGTTGTTATGATTTGCCTCTCGAGCCGTCGCGCTTTACGCTTGCCTTCATGTCAGTTCCGCTTGCCACCGCCTGCGTTGCTCTTTTGGCCGCCGTGCTGCATTTCGTGTCCTACAAGCTCAGAAAGACGGCCGAAAGAAAAACGTTCCACGCCCAAGACGCCGCGTGGCGCTTTACACTCCCGCGCACCGGCTCTCGGTAGCCTCTCAAATCCACTTGTCTCCAGCCCTCGTCTGCGCGCCCCGCCATTGCTGCGCCTTGCACGCGAGCGGACTGACAGCGAGGGGATCACGTAGCGGCATTCTGAGCCTCAGGACGGAGCCAGGGATGGTTGACAGGACCAACAATCATTCCAATAAAACGAACGACAAGCCGCTGCGGTCCGTCGCGTATTAACGCACCGCATGCGTACCGAGCGCATGCGTCCCCGGTTCCTCACGCAGCACGCCGTCCCTTTTCCTGATCTCCTGCAACGCGCCTCCTAAGTCTGATGAAGCTGCGGCGGCACATTGAGTTCGCCGCCTTGATCGAAATTTGGTCCACAACTGGCGCGGTCCAGTGCTTGTACCTGTCTGTCTTTGGTGATATAAAAATCGAGGCGGGGGTCTTGGAGCAACATCCCAGGCTAAACCGTTCTAAAACCTCTTCTTCGAGGAGACCTCGAAATGGCGTACGTAATTGCCGAACCTTGCATCGGAACAAAAGATACAGCCTGCGTAGACGTCTGCCCGGTGGATTGCATTCACCCGCGCAAGGATGAGGCGGACTTCGAAGCCGAAACGCAGCTATACATCAGTCCCGTGGAGTGTATCGATTGCGGGGCGTGCGTGCCGGTATGCCCGGTAACGGCTATTTTCGCGCTTGAAGATTTGCCGGAGAAGTGGGCCAACTTCACGCCGATCAACGCGGATTGGTACACCAACAAGAAAGCCTAGCCGTGATTTAACAGCGCGCGCCACCGCGCTGCGGCTTGTGTTTCGGCTATCGTTTCCTCGCGCGGCGGGTCTTTCTATTTGACTGCATGCGTCGCGCCTGCTTTTGTAGCCTGGCGGCGGACTTAGACTTCCAGCCCCAGAACTTGGCGCCCGCCAGGGCTGATCATGCTCGGATTCCACGCCGGTTCCCACACGATTTCCACTTTCACGTCGCGCACTTCTTCGATGGCGGCTACGCGCGCGCGCAATTGCTCTGGAATTGCCTGCGCCGAGGGGCAACCCTGCGTAGTCAACGTCATTTTCACCGTTACGTTTCCCGCGTCGTCGTATTGCACGTCGTAAATCAGGCCCAGGTCCACTATGTTGATCGGAATCTCCGGGTCGAAGCACTGCCGCGCAGCGTCTAGAATCCTTTCTCGGTCAAGCGGCATAGGTAATCTCCCGTCGTTCTATCACTGCTCGTTGGATGCGGCATTCGGGCTGTAGTTGCCACAGTTCACTGAACCAGCGTGCTACACAGTCGCCAGAGTGTCAACTTTTCCGATGCGGCGCTGCGTCGATTCGTTGTTACAATGATCGGCGCTGGCGAGCGTCGTGAGTTCGGAGTTCCACAGGAGACGCCATCTTGAAAATCTATTTTCGTTCCGCCGCACTACTCGCTACGGCCGCCATCGTTGCAGTTGCGGTCGCTCGTCCCCTGCAGAGTTCCGCCCGATCGCTGCAGCAGGAGCAAGGCGAGAAACCGAAACGGTCCGCCGAGCCGCCTCCGCGAATCATTCCCATGACCGCCTGGAATTTCGGGTTCGATCCGGCGGTAATCCACCTCAAAATCGGCGACAAAGTTCGCTTGCAAGTAATCTCGACCGACCGTACGCATGGGCTGCACATCAGTGCATTTCCAGACGGCGCGAAGGCCGCGACCGCGCCGGGCCTGGCTTTCATCTTCGGCGAAGACTGCTGGAAATTGAAGAAAGGCGAATCCGTGCCGGTGGACATCGAAGCCACCGAGCCGGGAACGTATTCATTCCTGTGCTGCAAATCGTGCGGCACCGGCCACAAACGCATGAAGGGCCAGATCATCGTCGAACCATAGAGAACGAACGAAGCGGCGCGCCGTTCGGATTCAGCGCGGGCGGGGCCCAGGAATCGTTGCGGACGGGTTGCAACGCCGAATCGCCGGCAACTTCTCGTCTCCCGGCCGCTGCATCTCACCCAACGCTCGCGCCCACAATTTGGCTTCTTCGCGCAGATCCAGGATCGCCAGTCCACGGTGATCGGCGGGGAACCGCGAGATTTTCACAATGCCAGCCGCCAGCAACGTTTCCGCGCCGTCGGTATTGCCGCGCCGGTAGTGATGAAACGCGGCGGCGATTTGTATGATTCCTTGCAGGAAGGTTTTTTCCGGCTCGCCCTCGGTGAGCCAGACCTCTTCCCACACCTCGTGCGCTTCAAAAAATTCACGCGCGTTGAAATGCCGCAGCCCGCGCTCGAATTTTTCTTCCTTCTCGCTGGATTTCATCGCGCGCCGGTCCGCTTCCCGTTAGAATTTCTTTGGATTTCGTGGTTGCGTGTCATCATAGCAGTCTGGAAAGAGCGAACCTCATGGAAATTAAAATCGCACTGCCTGGTGCAAGGCTCGGCGTCGTCGAAGCCGACGGCGCGTGTGTGGTCCTAGTGCATCCCGACCTGGCGAAATTGATGGACGAAGTCTGCGTCCGCAAACGCGCTGAATTCACGGTGGAAAATCTCGCCGCAGCGGAGCCGGTTCGTGCCGTGCGCGCCATGTTCCACGAATGGGGTATGGACCCATCGAAGTATCGCCCCTCCTCGGAAGCGCTGCTGCGCCGCGTGGTGCAGGGCAAGGGCCTCTATCGCGTATCCAACGTTGTGGACATCGGCAATCTCGGCTCGCTCGAAACCGGCTGGCCTTTTGGCTGCTACGACCGCGCGAAAATTAATCCGCCGGTCGTATTGCGCCACGGCGCCGCCGGCGAAAAATACGAAGGCATCGGAAAACAAACTTGGCATCTGGAGGGCCGGCCCGTCCTGGCCGATTCCGCAAGCCCATTCGGCAGCCCCATCAGCGATTCCACGCGTAGCATGATCACGGAAACCGCCAAGGAAATTATGATCGTGATTTACGCACCGGCGCGCGTTTCGGACGCGGCGCTGAATCTAGCGATAACACGCCTGAAGGAACGCCTTACGCAATTCGCCAGCGCCACAGGCGCCCGCTCGGAGATTTGCGCCGCCTGAAGCGTCGAGCCGAAAGACGAAACCACCACCGCGCCAATGTCGTCCCATGAAACGTGTTGCTGGTTCGTGAACGCGACACGCCGAAGTGCGTTTGAGTACTCCTGCGAATTCAGGTTATCCTGTTAATGCTTCAGCGAGGCCCTGAGTGGCGAAATTCCAGTTTGTCCTCCTCATCCACGCGCATCAGCCGGTGGGAAACTTTGATGACGTGATTGAGCGCGCCTACGCGCAATCTTATTTGCCTTTCATCCAAGTCCTCGCGCGCCATCCTTTGATTCACGTGGGTTTGCATTACACCGGCTCGCTTTTGGAATGGATCGAGCGCGCCCATCCCGAATATTTGGATCTGCTGCGCGCGCTGGTACAGCGCGGCCAGGTGGAAATCGCCGGCGGTGGATTTTATGAGCCGATCCTGGTCGCGATTGCGCCGGAAGACCGCAGCGAACAGATCACCCGCCTCGCCGATTACATCGAAAAACATTTTGGTGCGCGTCCGCGCGGAGCATGGCTCGCCGAACGCGTGTGGGAACCGCAGCTGCCCTCTTCGCTTGCGCCCTCTGGCGTCGAATACACGCTGGTGGACGACAACCATTTTCTCGGCGCGGGCTTCGAGCTCGAACAACTGTTCGGCTACTATCTGGCCGAGGACCAGGGCCTCTCCGTAAAAGTACTGCCCGGCCTGAAACCGCTGCGCTACCTGCTGCCCTTTCGCGCGCCCGCGGAGACCATCGAATTTCTGCGCACTTGCGCAAAGAAACATCCTGGCGGCTTCGCGGCCATGGGTGACGACCTGGAAAAATTCGGCGTCTGGCCCGGAACGAACAAACTTTGCTACACGGAAGGCTGGCTGGAAAATCTTTTCCTCGCGCTCGAGCAGAATTCGGACTGGCTGCAGACGGCGACGCCCGGTGACGCGGTCCGTTCGCATCCTCCGCTCGGACGCGCCGACCTTCCGACCGCTTCTTACACCGAAATGATGGAGTGGGCGCTGCCAACTCCTGCGCGCATTCGTTATCACGCGCTGGGAGCTGAATTCGCGTCGCGCACCGAAATGCTACCGTTCCTGCGCGGTGGTATCTGGAGAAACTTTTTCTCGAAGTACGGCGAATCGAATCTGTTGCATAAGAAAATGCTGCACGTGTCGCAAAAAGTCCGTCGGCTCTACGAACATCCTCACCCAGTCCAGGCATTCCGCGACGCGCGCGACCGCGCCCGCACGTTGACGCTGCGCGGCCAGTGCAACGATGCCTACTGGCACGGCGTCTTCGGCGGCCTCTATTCTCCGCACTTGCGCACGGAGCTGTGGCGGTCCTTGATCCAAGCGGAAGCAATTGCCGACGCGCTGACGAACCCCGCCGTCCATTACCAGAATGTTGCCACGCTCGATTTTGACTCCGACGGCCACCAGGAAATTTATTTCACCTCCGACCGCTACGCCGCTGTGCTCTGCCCCGCGGATGGCGCCACCCTTTCCGCACTCGATTGCCGCCAGTCCAATGCCGCGCTGGTGAATTCGCTGGCGCGCCGCCCGGAGTCCTACCACGCGAAGCTTAAAAATTTGCCGGCCGCTGCGGCGCACGGCGCGCAATCCATCCACGAGCAAACACGCGCGAAGGAAACGGGCCTCGACCGCTGGCTCCATTACGATCGGTGGGCGCGCCACTGTTTCCGTTTGCTCCTTTTCGGCCGCGACAAACAACATCCTGATTGCGGTGCGGCGCAGTTGTCGGAAGACGCGGCGCTCGCCGCCGGGAACTATCGCACGGTGAAAGTTTCTCCCACGCAAGCGACGCTGGCGTCGGAAGCCGGCGTGGATTGGCCGGCAGAAAAAACTTTTTCGTTCACGAATAGCGCCGCGGGCTTCGGCATTCTTTGCGACGTTACACTGCGCCACACGGCGCCCGGCACCACTTCCGTTTATGTAGGAATCGAAGCTGTTTTGAACTTCCTCGCGCCCTCTTCGCCCGACCGTTATTTTGAAACTGCCGGCCGGCGTTATCCTTTGCGCTGGTCCGCAGCCGTGCCCGGTTGCAATTTGCGCGTGGTGGATGAGTGGCAGGGCCTCAGCGTCACGCTCAGCGCGCCGCACGCGCAGGAATTCTGGATCACGCCCATCGAAACAGTTTCCGAGTCCGAAGAGGGATTCGAGCGTATTTATCAAGGCTCGCAAATCGTCGCCGTCTGGCCGCTGGAAATGGCGTCTGGCGCGGAATGGCACGGCCAGCTGAGTTTCAACGTCGCTCCTTTTAGAAGGGGCGCTGAAAGTTAATTCGTAGCGTTGCGGCACGTCGCGCGGTCAGCCGCGCGCGCTGCAGTATCGACCCGGGGCGAGCTTGCCGCCCATCGCGCCAGTCTGGTACAGTGCGCTGGGAGGAATTTCATGGCCGTTTCACAGGAATTGCTCGATATTTTAGTTTGCCCGCAGGACAAAACTCCGGTGAAGTTGACCGGCGACCAGCGCGGCCTGAAATGCCCGTCATGCCATCGCGTCTATCCGATCCGCGAAGACATTCCGGTGATGCTGATAGACGAGGCCCGCATGGAAGCCGAATGACGCCGAGTGAACGCGAATGAAGCCGCGCCATTCGCTGCCGCACAAGAGTTGACTGCTCCGCCGAACCCGAACGATCCCGCGACTCTGCTCCCAGCGCTGCCGCGGGGCGCAGAAATTCTGATCATCCGCCTGCGTTCGCTGGGCGATATGGTTCTGGAAACGCCCGCCATCGCCGCGCTGCATTCCTGGCGCCCGGACCTACGAATCACCGTGCTGGTGGAACCGCGCTTCGCGCCAGTGCTCGAAGGCAATCCCGCGATAGCTGAACTCATTTTTTCACGCGGCCTCGGTGAAACGGCGTTCGATCTCCGCCGTCGCAAGATTCCCATCGTCTTCAACCAGCACGGCGGCCCGCGCAGCGCCATGCTCACCGGCGCGTCAGGCTCTCCGTTCCGCGTCGGCTGGGCGGGATACCAGTATTCCTTCTGCTACAACGTTGCGGTACCGGACGCGCAGGAATTTTACGGCAGGCCGGCGGTTCACACCGTTGAGCATCGCATCTCGCAGTTCTATTTCACCGGCCTGCCGCGCGGCCCAATTCCGCGCGCCCAGGTTTTTCCGCAGCCGGACGCTGCAGCAAGCGTGGCACGCAAATTGGCGGGGAAGGGAATCGCGCTTGGTGCGCCGTATGCCGTGCTCCAACCCGGCGCCCGTTTGCCGGGCATGCGCTGGCCCGTCGCCCAATTTGCCGAAATCGCGCGCTGGCTGCGCCAGAAACATGGCCTGGCGAGCGTCGTGAATCTAGGCGCGCGCGACGATCAGATTGCCGCCGCAGTGCGAAGCGAACTGCAAAATTGTGCCGCGGTGATGGATGCTCAGCTCGACATGCGCGAGCTCATCGCGCTGGTCGCCGCCGCGCGCATCGTCGTAGGGAATGATTCCGGCCCCGCGCATCTGGCGGCCGCGTTGCAACGGCCCAGCGTCGTAATTTTTGGCGTCACCGATCCCGCGCAATGGCGGCCGTGGCACTCAGACCATCGCAGCGTGCAAACCGGCGCGACGTTCGATCATCCGCGCGGCGACAAAGCCATTATGGTCACCAACCCGCGGCCGATATCATCGATTACTGTTGACGAGGTTCGCCAGAAGTGCGAAGAACTACTGGCCAGCGGGTAAGAACGCGACCAAGATCCCTCGCGTCAAACGTCGCAGCGCGTCGCGACTCAGCACGGCATGGATCCTAAAGTTATGGCGCGAATCCTAGGGATTGATCCCTATATTCCACTTGCAGCCGAACTTCCTTCGTCTTGCTCTGCTTTAGCACGTCGTGCGCTGAAGGAAACGGGGCGAACGGGCTCAGCTCGATCGTAATCACAGTCCCGGAAGGCCGCTCCGGCCCCTGCTTAATTTCTTCCGCGTTTTCGATGTGATAACTCTTCACCGGGCCGTAATATCCGTTAGGGCCCCAGTCTTCCAGAAAATCCTGATAGGTGTAGCTCGGCCCCGGGCTCCACAGGTGATAACCCTGTTCCAGATTTCCAGCCGATATGGTGTCCAGAAAATGCTTCGCCGTGCGCACTTCCGTATGGAATCGCAGCAAATACCACGAGAAGCCCACAACCAATGCGATAAAAACGATGGTGGTAATAATGTACCGGCGAACTTTGTCCGGCGGATGCTCCTCCGCCCCATCAAAGATTGACACGAGATCTCCTCGTCTTGTTTTTCAGCGCCCGACGCGCAACGACCTGCGCGCAGCCACGCTAGAGCTGCCGCTTGAATAAAATTATACTAAAAGTCGTCATCACTGCGGCGATACCCAGCAAAACTAGCACGTCCACGTAGATTCCTTCAATGCCGGTATTCTTCAGCGTCAGATTTCGCAGGGCATGCACCGCGTAAGTGAACGGATCAATCACCGAAACCCATTTCAGCCACCAGGGAAACGCCGCAATCGGGTACACCGCGCCCGAAGGAAAGAATAAAAGCGTATTGAGCACGCCGAAAATGGCGCGCGGCACCAGCGGATCGTCCACGCGCACCATTAACAGGAACATAAAACTCATCATCGCGAGTCCCGTCGCGCCCACCACCACAACCAGATAGAACAAGCGTAACGGATTCCAAATCTCTGGCAGCCCGACGATCAATCCGCCGATGATCGTCAGCACCATGCCCGTCATCATGCCTTTGATCACCCCCGAGCCAATCAACGAAAAAACCAGCTCCGATTTCTTGATCGGCGTTGTGAGATAACCTTCGTGCAGCCCGCGCGCCTTATCATCAATATAGGTAATTCCGCCGCCGATCATCGCCACCACGAATATCGAAAGCGCAATCGTGCCTGCCAGCAAATATTTGATGTATTCCACGTACGGATAAATTTCCACCGTGTTCAACTGCACCGAGCCTTCCAGGCGCGGCGTCACGTCCGGCGCGTTCAGCTCCTCCACCATTTGCTGCACTCGCTCGATGATCGCGCTCGATATAAATTGATCGGTGTTGTCTTCCGTGAAAGCGATGCGCGGACGGTCGTGCTGATAAAAACGCCGCGAAAAGTCGTGCGGCACTACCACCAGCGCGCGCACCTTGCCGGTCTGCAGATCGTGCGTCGCTTCCGGCTCGGATTCGTACTCGATCACTTTGAAAGTGCGCGGCCCGGCGGTGATGCCGTTGAACATCTCGCGGATCTTGTGCGATTCCACCGAGTGATCCTGATCCACGAAGCCAATCTCCACCCCGGTGACTTTTCCGCCGAAGGCGTAGCCGAGCACGATCAGCTGCACCAGCGGCAGCACCATTGACACCATCATCAATGCCGGACTGCGGAAGAATTTCCTCAGGTCGCGTTCAATAAGCGCACCGACGCGCCGGAAATTCATCGCGTTCCTTCCTTGCAGCGCCACGACCACACGCCGCTAACGATAGAGATGGCCGATATCAAGCCGCGCTCCTTCTTTCGCCGCATCGCGCAGATCGCTCCCCGTGTAGTGCAGAAACACATCGTCCAGCGTGGTGCTCTGCACCGTCACGCGCTTCACCTGCACGTTGCGCGCCCGTGCCAAATCCATCAGCGCAGCTACCGTTGCCGGACCATCGTGCGATGCGATGTGTACCATGCCGTCGCGCTGCGTCACGTCCGCAGCCTGAGCCAGTTTGCGCAGCTGATCGTCCCAGTCCGCCGGAGCGCCAGCGAATTCCGCTTCCACGGTGTCGTTGCCCGGCACGCTATCTTTCAATTTCGTAGGAGTATCCAGCGCCACCAGCTTGCCGTGATCTACAATGGCGATGCGGTCGCATAGCTTGTCGGCTTCATCCATGTAATGCGTGGTCAGCAAAATTGTCAGGTCCGATTGCTCGCAAAGACTGCGAATCAATTGCCACACATTGGAACGCGAAACGGGATCCAGTCCCGTGGTCGGCTCGTCCAGAAATAAAATCTTCGGCGAGTGCACCAACCCGCGCGCGATTTCCAGGCGCCTGCGCATGCCGCCGGAGAATGTGCGCACCAGCGCGTCCTTGAATTTCACCAAATCCACCGACTCCAGCAGGTTGAGAATGAGTTTGTCGCGCGTCGCGCGCGGCACGCCATAAAGCTTGGCGTGAATCAGCATGTTTTCTTGGGCGGTCAATTCCGGATCGGACGTAAGCGCCTGCGGAATCACGCCCATGGCGTTGCGCACGCCGTCAGCATCGTCGCGTACGTCGTGCCCGGCGACGATGGCCGTCCCCGATGTCGGGGGCGTGAGGGTCGTCATCATGCGAATCAGCGTGGTCTTGCCCGCGCCGTTCGGCCCGAGCAACCCGAAAATTTCCCTTTGCCGCACGCTGAAACTGATGTCGTTCACGGCCACCAGCTCACCGAACTTTTTCGTCAGGTGCTGCACTTCAATGGCGTTGGCAGGGGGCTGTTCCATCGGCGTGGCCGTAGGCATCGGCATCACAATTGCGCGAACCAGCTCTTCTTCGGCGGCCGCGGCAGCAGCACCGTCGCGGTCATTCCCGTAAACAGCCGCCGGCCCGGATTCGGAATGGAAACCTTGATGGCGAATGTCTTGATGTCGCGCTTGGTGCGGCTCACGTCGCGCTGCGTGGCGAAATCATTTTCCACGCCGCGGAAAATCACCGGCCCTTGGGTGATATCGCCCGAAGGCAGCTGCACGTGCAGGCTTTGCCCCACTACGATGGACGCGATGTAAGTTTCTTCCACGTCCGCGCGAACCCACAAATGGTCCACGTCCACGACTACGATGATGGGTGATCCGGCGGCGACTACTTCGCCCTGCTTTGCGACCCGCACGGACACAATGCCGTCCAGCGGCGCGTAGATTTTCGTGTAGCCCAATTGTGTGGCCATTTGCGCCTCGGTAGCGCGCGCCTGTTCCAGTTGTGCCATGGCGGTGGAAATCGCACTCTTGCGCGCATCTACCTGAACGCGATTCGCCTGCGCCACAGTCACCGCCGCAGTTTCGGCCTTGGTCGCTTGCTCCAACGCCGCCACGTTCGCCTGCGAAATCCTCACAGCGGCTTCCGCATGATCGCGGTCTTGCGCGGAAACTTCGCCCTTGTCGAAAAGCTGCTGCATGCGCCGCAAATCGTCCTGGTCTCGTTTTAGCTGCGCGCGTGCCGGCTCCAGTTGCGCGTCCGCATAAGTTGCTCGCTCGTGCGCTTCGCTCAGCGAAGCGTCTGTCTGTCCATTGGTCCACGTATAATTGTGATTCGCTTCGTTCACCTGTTCTTCCAGGCTGGTCACATTCGCTTTCGTGGCCGCCAGATTCGCTTCCAGTTCCTTGCTGTCCAGCTCGGCAATCAGATCGCCTTTCTTCACTGTGCTTCCCTCATCCACAGTCAGATTGATAATGCGTCCGGTAATCTGCGGACTGACAATCACCTCGTTGCCGTCCACCACTCCGATCAGCGGGATGTCCGTGCCGTGCGGCGTGGTAAAGTAATACGCCACCGCCGCAATCACAAAAATTACCAGCAGGAACGTTGCAAACTTTCGGCCGGTCATCGGGCCCTCGCTTTCGTGCGACTCAGTCCATGATCCAAAAAATCCAGCAGCGCCTGTTTGCGCGCCGCCAGCGCGTGCGGCGCCAGCAGATTGTGTCCCGCCACCTGGCTGAAAATCGCCGCGGCGGCGAAATATGAAGTGGTCATGCCCATAATGGTGAACGCCGTGTCATGCGGGTCCACAGCGCGAAATTCTCCGGCGTCGATCCCCGCTTCCAGCGTGCGCACCAATTGATTGTGAAATGGCCGCAGGTACTGGCGCACGATCCAGTCGAATTCCTTCGTTGATTCCATCGCTTCGCGGTGCACCAGGCGCGGATAATTCGGATGCGAGGCGAGAAAGTCGAAATAGGCGGTGATGAATTCGCGCAGCTGTTCGCGCGGAGAAATCTGCTTGCGCTGCGGTTGGTACACTCCGTTGCGCAGCTGCCGAAAAAGATTTTCCAGCACGGCGCGATGCAAATGCCGCTTGTCGCCGAAATAATAGTAGAGCATCGCCTTGTTGGCACGCGCCGCCGTGGCGATTTGCTCCGTGCGCGCGCCCGCCAGCCCCTGCGCGGCAAAATGCTGTTCGGCCGCGGCTAGAATGCGCCGCGCCGTAGCTGGATTCTCGATTTTTCTTCGTCCGCGCGGCACAATATTCTTCCTATTGCATCCACGACATCACTGATGCGAACAGTATTCTTTAACTAACTGGTTAGTTTAATGCCTTGGACTCTGGCCGTCAAGCGCAGCAATGTGTCAGTGTTCCGGGATCAGGGCCCGTTTCTTAATACGCAGTAGAGCGGAAGTTTGTTACGAAGCGTCCAGAGCGCCAGCGGAACCGGCAGGCAGCTCAATGGAATATTTCGTCCGCGCTTTTTCGGCGTGCAGCTCGATCGCCAGCTCGATCAGCCGGTCAATCAGCTTCGGATAGGGCAACCCCGACGCTTCCCACAGCTTCGGATACATGCTGATGGAGGTAAAACCCGGAATCGTGTTCAGTTCGTTCACGTAGATCTTGCTCGTGGGCTTTTCCAGGAAGAAATCGCAGCGCGCCATGCCCGCGCCGTCAATCGCGTGAAACGCCCGCACCGCGTAATCCTGAAACGCGTCCACCTGCGCCTTGGTCAATTTCGCGGGGATCAGCAGCTTTGTTCCCTGTTCCAGATATTTCGCCTGGTAATCGTAATATTCGCGGTGTGGCACAATTTCGCCGGGTATCGACGCGTTCAAATTATCGTTGCCCAGCACGGAAACTTCAATTTCGCGCCCCACAATGCCACGCTCGACGATAATCTTCAGCGCAAACTCAGCTGCATGATCCATCGCCGCGGAAATTTCGTGCGCCGCCTTCACCCGCGTCATCCCCACAGAGGAGCCCAGCGTCGCAGGCTTCACGAACAAAGGAAAACGAAATTTCTTCTTAATGGCCTTCAGCACTTTCGCCCGCTCGCGTTCCCATTCCGAGCGGCGCACCGCCAGAAACGGTACGATCGGCAATCCCGCCTGTTCAAACAGGCGCTTCTGCACGTCTTTATCCATGCCCACTGCCGACGCCAGCACGCCCGCGCCCACGTAAGGCAATCCGGCGAGCTCGATCAATCCTTGCACCGTGCCATCTTCGCCAAAGGTGCCGTGCAAAACCGGAAACACCACATCCACGCCCACGCTCGGCTGTCCCGCCGCAGGGCCTAAAGGCACCAGCGAAGCGGCGCTAGGATCGGGCGGCAACACCACGCGGTCGCCCGATTTCAGCACGTCGGCCAGCATTTTCACCGAGCTGGTTCCCACCAGCCACCGGCCGTCCTTAGAAATGCCGATCGGCACAGCCTCGTATTTTTCGGGATCCAGCGCGCGAATCACCGAAGCAGCGGACGCAAGAGAAACTTCGTGTTCACCCGAACGTCCGCCGAAAAGCACCCCGATGCGCAAGCGCTTCATCGCGTTCATCGCGGCGCCGCCCGGCCCCCGTCAGAAACACGCGCGCGCATCACAGGATTTTCTTCCCCAAGCCGGAGAGCACCAATTCCACACCCAGCGTTGCCGTAGTATTATGCAAATCAATCACCGGATTCACTTCCACCACTTCGAAGGAAACCATTTGCTTGCTGTCCGCAATCATTTCCAGCGCCAAGTGCGCTTCGCGATACGTCACGCCGCCGCGCACCGGCGTTCCCACGCCCGGCGCGTCGCTCGGGTCCACGAAATCCATGTCCAGGCTCACCACAATCCCCGCCGTGTCGTCCCCCGCAAATCGCAACGCTTCAGACATCACCTCACGCATGCCGCGCTCGTCAATATCGCGCATCGTGAAAATATGTACGCCGGAATCTTTCACCAGCTTGCGCTCTTTGGCGTCCAGGTCGCGAATTCCCACCAGCACCACATTCCGCGGTTCCACCATCGGTTTGATGCCGGCCAGATCCGTCAACTCCGGCGGTCCGTAACCCATGATGGACGCCAGCGGCATGCCGTGCACGTTCCCCGAAGGCGAAGAATCCGGCGTGTTCATATCGCCGTGCGCGTCCAGCCAGATCACGCCCACGCGTTTCGATTCCTTATTAAAGTGCGCGGCAGCTCCAGCCGTAGTGCCCACGGCAATCGAGTGATCGCCGCCCAGCACCAGCGGGATCATGTCCTCATCCAAAGTTTTCTTCACCGCCTCGGCCAAGCCCTTGCACGCCTCGGAAATTTCGTCCAGATAACGCGCGCGCTTTTCGCCGTAGGGTTGCTCTTCCGCCTGCGGCACTTGCACGTTGCCAATGTCTTCCACCTGCCGCCCTAGTTGTTTCAGGCGCGCTTGCAATCCCGCCACGCGCAACGCAGACGGACCCATGTCGACGCCGCGGCGGCTGGCGCCCAGGTCCATCGGCACACCGATAATGCGAATTTTGTCGGGCATATTTTTGTTTTCGCGACCCCCAGACGGGGAGGGAACCTCAAGGATAGACTCGATACAGCATCCGTGGGAAGGGGATGACCTCGCGAATGTGCTCGGTTCCGCATATCCACGCGACAGTGCGTTCCAGTCCCAATCCAAACCCGGCATGCGGCACGCTGCCATAGCGCCGCAAATCCAGATACCACTGAAAGGATTCTTCGGGCAGGTTGTGTTCGCCCAGACGCCGCAGGAGGGTGTCGTAATCCGCCAAACGCTCCCCGCCGCCGATAATTTCGCCATAACCTTCCGGCGCGATCATGTCAAAACTGAGCGCCAGCTCGGGCCGCGCTGCATCCGTAGCCATGTAAAAAGCTTTCATGGCTGCGGGATAACGGTGAATCACCACCGGCCGGTCGAATTCCTTGGAAATAATTGTTTCCTCATCGCCGCCAAAATCGTCACCCCACTTTGCGGGGTTCCCGGCCTTCTGCAGCACTTTGATCGCGTCGTCGTAAGTGATGCGCGGAAATGGCGGCGTGATCTTCTGCAAAGATGCAATGTCCCGCTCAATCATCGCCAATTCCCGCGTGCGGTTTTTCGCGACGGACTGCACCACTGCGCTCACCAGCCCTTCGGCGAGCACAATCATGTCCTCCAGATGCGCGTAAGCGGCTTCAGGCTCCAGCATCCAGAATTCCGTCAGGTGCCGCCGTGTCTTTGATTTTTCCGCGCGGAACGTAGGCCCAAACGTATAGACCTTGCCCAGCGCGGCCGCCAGCGCTTCCACGTAAAGCTGCCCGGACTGCGTCAGGTAAGCCTTCTGCTCATCAATGTAATTGACCTCAAACAGCGTGGTAGTGCCTTCGCACGCAGCAGGAGTAAAGATCGGCGCGTCGGTGAGCGTGTAACCTTGCGCGTCCATGAAATTCCGTGCCGCGCGCTCGGCTTCCGCGCGGATCCGCAGGATGGCGGCTTGTCGCGGCGTGCGAATCCACAAATGCCGCCGGTCCAGCAGAAAATCAACGCCATGCTCCTTCAATTGGATCGGGTAAGGCTCCGCGTCTGCAACTCGTTGCACCACCTCCATCGCACTCACACCCATTTCAAACCCGCCGGGCGCTCGGGGTTCGGCGCGAATCGCGCCTGTCGCGATCACGCTGGATTCCTGCGGCAGTCCCTTCAGCGCGCTGAAAACTTCTGGATGCTCTTTCTGCGAGACCACTCCCTGCATAATTCCCGTGCCGTCGCGAAAAATCGGGAACAGTAATTTTCCCGACTCACGCAAATTGTAAAGCCATCCCCGAATCGTGACGGCGCTCCCCGCGTGCGCGCCCGCTTGCTCAATCGTGATAATCGGAACCGCTGCCTGCGCTTCCTGGGTCATGTAGTTTTTCCGTTGGATTATTTGCCGCGAATCATTATGGCATGTACTTCATGGCAAGTAGTTCGGCAGCAGCGCCGCGCCCTACTTCTGAGCCTCGAATTTTTCTTCCAGCTTGTCGTAGGCCTCGCGAATCTGCGCGAGCGTCGGCCCTGCCGCGCTCGCCTGTGCCTTGATCTCGAAAATAAACGGCAACTTCACCGGAGCCCCCGCAAAACCAGCGAGCGCGGCATCCCAATCAATCGTTCCTTCGAACGGCAACAGATGCTCGTCCTTGTCGCCATGATTATCGTGAATGTGCGTGCTCACCACGCGCTCGCGCATCGCGTCGAAGCTGGCCTGCGCGCCCTCTTCGATGTGCGCGTGGCCGATATCAAAACACAATTTCAAATCGTGCAAATGCGTGTCGGTGATGAAATGCTGCAGCAAAGCCGGCGCGCCCAGCTCATCCGGCGTGTTTTCCAGCGCAATCGTCACGCCGCGCGCCTTCGCGAACATGGACAAACTTTCCAATGAAGTGAAAGCCGCGTCCAGCTTGCGCGGGTCCGCCGACTGCCGGCCATGCCCCATATGCTGAATCAAATAGCGGTACGGAATTTGCTCTGCCACGTCCAGCACCCGCTTTATCTCGTCCACCGCATCCAGCCGCCGAATCCGCTCCGGGTCAGAAATGGAAATCACTACGCCGCTCTCACGCCCGGGCGAACGGTCGCGGTCCGTGGGAGAATGCATCGAGTGCAACCCCAGGCGATATTCGTCCAGCGCATCGCCGATTTCGCGCACGCGTTGCGGTTCGCGATAACTGAAATGCTGCGAAGCGCAGAAAATCTCCACCGCCGAAAATCCAGCTTGCGCGATTTCCGCCAGCAGCGCCGCGCCCAGCGGCTGATTCACAAACCGGTAAGTGGAAAGAATTCGCTGCATTCGGCCCTCGGAGGCGGACCACTATGGTCAATGGAAAACGCAATTCCGTCAATAGCACGGGGGCGCTCCGGACACTGGGGCACACGAGTGCAAGCGCACGGTGGCGCGACTGCGTGAAATGAAGGCGTGGTCAGCCGGAAGCAAGTCCCACGAGCAGCAAAGCGATTAATCCGCCCAGGAGCAACGCCGCCAGAATCCACACCGCCACGTGCGGCCGCTTGCGCATCAGCCCGCGGGGCGGCTCGTTAGGCTGCGCAAAGTCCCGCGAATCCTCAGCGGTATCTTCGACGGGCTGGCGCGCCCCTCCTTTTGCGGCAGGCGCACTGTCCCGCTCGCGCGCATCGCTGCTGAATTCGCGAGTCACCGCAACGATGCTAGCACCGAAGAAAATCATGCGGCAAGGGAAGGCGTGCCAGGGAACCTGCCGGAGAACTTCGTCTGGATCAGCTATCGAAGAAGCAAGCTGCGAGAACCCTACGTGCTCGAATCGTACCGCGCGCTAACGGCCCAAAATTCCAACCAGCGCGAATGCTACGATTGCTCCCGCAAGAAATGCCAGAATCACCCATCGCCCCAGTTGCGGATACGATTGCGGCAAGCCCAGCATGTGTACCGAGGGATCGGGGCCACGAAGAATCTTCGCGCCCGCCGCTCGATCCGCGGAAGAAAGCGCTTTCGTTGTCGGAGCCGGCTCCGTCGAACGCGCCCCGGCCCGTTCCGCAATTTCGCTGCGCATTGCCCGGATACTAGCACCAACTGCCGCCGACAGAAACAAGATTTCCAAAGAGTCAGCGATTTTGCATGGTTCCAAGACGGAATAGCGCTGCAGGCGAGCAAGGCACGCCGGCCGACTCGAGCCGGTTATCGCACAGCGAATTGGACCAACGCGAGCGCCGCCACGGCCCCCGCGAAAATAGCCAGTACCAGCCAACGCGAAATCCCCCGATTCCGATTCCGCAGCTGCCGGACGTGCCCGGAAAGTCCCGGCACGGCGGGGGCCCGCTGCGCGTACTGTTCGATCGTGCCGGCAAACTCCGGCCTGCCAGCCGATTCGGCGGTAAACTCGGGGACTCGATTAAATTTTTGGTGTCTCATGGCGCTGATATTACCACCGCGAATTCAAGCACCGAGGCGAGGTCGCGCGGGCGGGGCCTATCCGCTATTGGCATTTCGGGAAGATAGCTTGGCGGTACTACCGAGAACGAATGCGCCAGAATCATTTCCATTTCGGGAACGGCGTACCGCAGCGGAACACTTTTACGTGCGGGACATTTCCTTCGCTGACCATCCCGTAGTTCAGCCGTTCAATTCCGCCAGTATTTTCGGAAGCAGCGCGAATTTCGCAAGCGCTGTTGCGCTGGTCAAATATTCCAACCCGCAAGAAGGCCCCAGGTAAGCCCGACCTCCCTCAATTCGTGGGAACAAACGCTGCACCAGGCGGGCCAGATCCGCAGTCTGCTCCATCTGGCAATTCCGGCCGTCCACCAGGCCGAGCGCCAAAGGTTTCGGCGAGCCGATTGCCATAATCGTGTCGCCGAGCTTGGGACTGGAAACGAAATCCACTCCGAGGATATCCACCGGCAGCGCCAGCAGTTTTTCGTACAGGGGCGCGCAATCATCGAAATACACGCACAGCGCCAGTTCCAGCCTGCGATTTGTTTTCTTCGCCTTGTCGCGCGCCTGCAACAGCGGCTGCAACGCGCGTTCGAAGATGGCCCACTCGCCCGGACTCCGCAGAATCGCGGGCTCATCAATCTGAATCATTTCCGCGCCACACTGCGAAAGCGCCTCAATTTCCGGAGCCAGAATCTCGCCGTAAGCGATCGCCCGAGCTTCCAGCGTCGCAGGCGTGCCCGCACCTCCATTTTCCGTACGGCCGGACAAAGTAAACTTTGCGAGCGTGTACGGCCCGGTCAAGACGGGCTTAATCGCCAGTTTCCCTGCTTTGTTCGCGGGCGTCGGCAAATGGCCCAGCGCGTTGCGCGCAAAACTATATTCCGCGACCACTAGATTGCCTCGTCGCAGCGGCGCGCCGGTGAACAGTGGCTGCCTGCAAAATCTTTCCGTATCGAAGAAGGGAATCGAACCTTGCAGTTCAATATTGTCCAGTTTCGCCGCGAGATACGAAATGGGATCGTTCCAGCGAATTTGCCCGTCCGTTACGATGTCGAGTCCGGCCTTCACCTGGTCGGCGATGGCGCCGCGCGTCACGGCATTTTGCGCGTCCAGCAAATCCGCCGTGGTGCGCTCGCCGCGGTCCAGCGCCGCGATGGTGCGCTGCAGCAGCTGCAAATCGGGCGAATCTCCCACGCGTGGATAACTTCCCGTGCTCGCAAGATACAGCCCTGGAGCGATGCTGGCCATAAAAGAACCCTCGGAATCCGTGCCAGAAACTGGAAGAAACTTAGTCGAAACGCAGACAAGCGTCAAGGGCAGCGCGGAAACTCAGCGCCAGAAGGGCACAAATCATTCGCCGACGGAGAAATACGTGCAATCGGGATGCTGGAACACCAGCGCGCTCACGCTGGCTTCCGGATCCATCATCATTCCCTCGGTCAAATGCACGCCGATTGCCTCCGGACGCAACAACATCCAGATTCCGGCCTGATCTTCGAGATTTGGACAAGCGGGATAGCCAAAGCTGTAGCGTTTCCCGCGATAACGCGAAGTGAAGCGGTCCGGCATGGTCATCGTTGGCGGATCGGGGAAGCCCCAGTCCTCGCGTATGCGCCGATGCAGCCATTCGGCGCACGCTTCCGCGGTCTCGATCGCCAAAGCCTGCAGGCCGTGCGAGAACAAATAACTGCCGGCCGCTTTGGCCTCTTCCGATTTTTCGCGTATGCCCGCGCCCGCCGTAACCACGAACAACGCCACGTGATCCCGCGCGCCATTCTGCGGTGGCAGCAGGTAATCGCTCAGACAAAGCTTGTCACCCACCCGCTGCCGCTGAAAATGAAACGTATGGACCGGCGTGCTTTCTCCCGGCGCAAATAGCGCGATCGAATTACCGCGCCGCTCCGCTTCAAAAAATTGCCATACCGCCCCGATCTTCATGAATTCCGCGGCCCGCTGCTTTACTTCTTCCATATTTTGGTGCAGCTCGATCGCGCGCGCGTCATGTTCCGCCAGCGCCTTCTCGAAATTTCCGCGAAAGCCCAAATGCCGCCCGAACAGCATGAAAGGATTGATGTAACTCCACACCTCGTGCAAATCCGGGACGTCGCGGACTTTTCGTTCGGTATAGGCGACCTGCGGAATCGGCAAATCAACGCGAATATGCGGTGAGCGCTCTTCGCCCGCAGCCGCAAGCGGTTCCGGCGCCGCTTCGTCCAGCACCGCCGCCCCCACGTGGGTATGCTGCTGCAGCACGCGATCTCGGCGCACCGGATCGCTCAGCTCGTTCATCAAACGCAGCCCGGTCATCGCGTCTTTCGCGTAGCAAACCGCCTGGCTGTACTGCGGCGCAATTTTCAAGCGCGTGAATTTATCGGAGAGCGCTGCGCCACCCACCAGCAGCGGTACAGTGATTCCAGCCTCGCGCAAATCGCTGGCGGTAATCACCATCTGTTGCGCGCTCTTCACCAGCAATCCCGAAAGACCGATGGCGTCCGGCTGGTGTTCGCGATGTGCGCGAATTAATTCCTCGGGTGGCACCTTGATCCCCAGGTTAATCACGTCGTAGCCGTTATTTTTCAGAATAATTTCGACCAGATTTTTCCCGATGTCGTGCACGTCGCCTTTCACCGTCGCCAGCATCACCTTCGCGCGCTTTTCCGTATCTGCCTTCTCCATGAATTGTTCCAGATGCCCCACGGCGGCCTTCATCGCCTCGGCGGATTGCAATACTTCGGCAACGATCAGCTCGTTGTTGTTGAACAGGCGCCCGACTTCGCCCATCCCGGCCATTAGCGGCCCGTTGATCACATCCAGAGGCGCAACGTTTTCCGCCAGCTTGCGATTCAAATCGTCCACGAGCCCGTCTTTCGAGCCCTCAATGATGTAATTCGCCAGCCGCTGGTCGAGAGGCAAGTCGGCAGCCCGCTCTTTCTTGCGCGCTCCCGTCCCGCGAAAATGTTCCGCGATCGCGCCAATGTGAAACCGATTGATCGCGGCCTTCTGCTCCTTCGTTTGCGAACGCCAATCCTCTGGCGCACCAAGCAGCAATTCCGCGTCGGGCACGCCATCGGGAATTTCCACCGGAGGCTTGTTGAAAAGCAAATCCTCCGCCAGTTTGCGTTCGCCCTCGGGAATTGAACCAAAACGCTCAATGCGCTCCGCATTCACAATCGCCAGATCCAGTCCGGCCTTCGTCGAGTGATACAGGAAAACCGAGTTCACAACTTCGCGCGCCCCAGCCGGCAGCCCGAACGA
>DATNLN010000203.1:0-30050 GCA_035602855.1 Candidatus Acidiferrales bacterium | reverse complement strand
GGAATGTCCATCGTGGTCGTAATATTTTTCGCTTTCGTAATCCATTTTCTCTGGAGCTTGCACGAATACGGCCAGGGTTTCTTCACCCACCCCTTCTACAATCCCGCCACCTTCAGCTTCAAAAATGTTTTCCACGGAACTTCCGTCGCCGTCCTCACCTACATCGGCTTCGACGCCATCTCGACCTTCTCCGAAGAAGTCGAAAATCCTCGCCGCAACATCATGCTCGCCACCGTCCTGGTCTGTCTCATCACCGGCGTGCTCGCTTCGCTGGAAGTCTACGCCGCACAACTCGTCTGGCGCGACCAGCCGTTTTCCGCGGACAAAATCACTTCCGCCTTCCCGCTCGTCGCGCAAACCGCTGGCGGCTATTTCCTGTTCCAGCTCGTCAATTTCACCATCCTCATCGCCAACGTCGGCTCTGGCTTGGGCTCGCAACTCGGTGCCGCCCGGCTCCTCTACGGCATGGGCCGCAGCAACGGTATCCCCAAAAAATTCTTCGGCGCGCTCGACCCGAAAAATCATATTCCACGCAACAACGTCATCCTAGTCGGCGCCATTGCCCTCGCCGGTTCATTCATCATCACGTATGACCAAGGCGCGGATCTTCTCAACTTCGGCGCTCTGCTCGCTTTCATGGGCGTCAACGTTGCCGCGCTCGTCCGTTACTACGTGCGCGAAAAAAAGAAGCAAATCCTCAATCTTCTTTCGCCTCTGCTCGGTTTTCTCATCTGCGCATTCATCTGGACCCATCTGAGTGGCCCCGCCCTAAAGCTCGGCGCCATCTGGATGGCCCTGGGCATGACCTATGGCGCGATAAAAACCCGTGGCTTTCAGGCCGAGCTGGTCAACTTCGACATCCCCTCCGACGAAAACTGATTTTTCGCAAGTGCTCCTGGTCACAAATCACGCCATGCGCGCGCCTTAAGGATCGCGCTCGATTTCGACCTCCTCGAAGCCGGCGGGAATACCGCCGAGCAGCCGATGGCCGTCTTACGCGGCCGCGAAGGTTGCTACGATCCGCCAATCCTCGAAGCTGTCACGGCAATGCGCGAAGATTCCCAGGAAAAAGCTCTGCTGCTCGAGCGCTTGGTGAAGACGGAACCGTAGGCATGACTATCGACGAGGAGCTGAAATCCGGTAGAGACCGCTACGGATCGCCCGCGGCTAGCAGTGCGTCGCTACGAAGCTAACGGCAAAATCAATGGCGCCGGCCCGAAGGCCGCCGCAGCCGTTTCAACCGCTAACCACCAATCACTGACTCTGTGCCGCGTTTTCACTCCGCGTCCTGCGTAACAATATGCACATCCACCGCCGGCGCATCGTTCAAGAATTTATTAATCGCATTCATGTAAAGAAGCTTCCGCCATCCCTCCGTAGCCGACCTCCCAAAAATCACGTGCGTAATATGTTTCTCCCGCACAAATTGCGCCATCGCCACCGCCACGTGATGCCCCTTCAACCGTACCGGCTTCGCTCCCAAATTTTCCGCAAATTGCAAATTAGCCGCGAGCGATTTCGATTCCTCCTGCTCGCTTTCATTATCCAAATCCACGTGCACAGCGTAGAGCTCGGCGTCCATCCGCCGCGCCATCCTCGCCGCTCGCGCCACCAAGTATTGCGCCTTGGGATTTTCGCTGATGCACACCGCCAGCCGTTCGCGCACCGCCCAAGCCTCTTGAATATCCTTCTCCACCATGTACGATTCCAGGCTGCGGTCCACCTGTTCGGCCACCTGCCGCAACGCCAGTTCCCGCAACGCAATCAAATTGCCGCGCCGGAAAAAATTCTTCAGTGCCTGCTCCACTTTCTCTTTTCCGTAGACGTCTCCGCGCCGCATCCGGTTCTGCAGCGCTTCCGGCGTCAGGTCCACCATCACCGTTTCATCGGAAACTTGCAGCACCCAGTCCGGCACCGTCTCGCGCACGGCCACTCCGGTGATCGCGCGCACCGTCGGCGCGATGCTTTCGATGTGCTGGATGTTTACCGTCGAGATCACGTCGATGTTGGCGTCCAGCAGTTCCAGCACGTCCTCGTAGCGCTTGCGATGCCGGGAACCCGGAATGTTGGTATGCGCCAGCTCGTCCACCAGCACCACGCGTGGTTTCCGCTCCAGAATGCCGTCCAGGTCCAGTTCTGCGAAGAGCGTCCCCTTGTAATCAATCATCCGCCGGGGGATGGTTTCCAGCTGCGCCGAAAGTTCCGCGATGCCTTTTCGCCCGTGCGTTTCCACCACCCCAATCACCACGTCTTCGCCGCGGCTGTGCCGCCGGATGGCCTCGCTTAACATGCTGAACGTCTTGCCCACGCCCGGCGCATATCCCAGAAATAATTTCAGCGCGCCTTTTGTTTTTTCGGCCGGGTTCGCCGTAGCCAGCCACTGCTCGGGGGTCTTTGGCATCGATGTATTCTCTTCTACGAACGCTGTGAAAGCTACGTTAGAATGGCAGCGTGCGCCTGCACTGGTTCACTCGATTCCTGCGATTTCTGGCTGCTTTCGCTCTGGTGTTGGGTATTTCCCTTGTGTACCGCCACATTCTGATCGTCAACCCCACCACGGTAGCGCTCACTTTTCTGCTCGCCATTCTAGCCGTTTCCACCGTGTGGGGCATCGCCGTTTCCGTCTTCATGTCCGTAGTGGCAATGCTGGCATTCAATTATTATTTCCTGCCGCCCGTCGGCAGATTCACGGTCGCCGACCCCCAGAATTGGGTCGCGCTCTTCGCTTTCCTGGTCGTCTCCGTGCTGGCCAGCCATCTTTCCACCCGCGCCCGCCAGAAAGCCGAAGACGCGTTGCAGAGGCGCCGCGAAATCGAAAAGCTTTACGCCTTCAGCCAGGGCTTGCTCGAATCCGGCAACGTGATCCAACTGCTCAACCGCATTCCTTCGCAGATCGTGGACATTTTCGAAGTCGGCGCCGCCGCCCTGCTGCTGGCCGAAAAACAAAAAATCTACCGTTCCGGCCCGGTCGTCGCCAAACTCGATCTGGAAACCCTGAACACCGTTGTTCTGCGCGAAGAGCCCGTGGTCGATGTCCCTAATAGTCTCTGTTTCGTCCCGGTACGTCTCGGCGGCCGCTCCATTGGCAGTCTGGGCATCTCTGGCTCCATGCTCTCGCGCCAGACTCTGGAAGCCATCGGCACGCTCGTCGCCGTCGCCATCGAACGCGCCCGCGCCATCGAGCAGCTCGGCTTGACCGAAGCCGCGCGCGAAGGCGAGCGCCTGCGCACCGCGCTGCTCGATTCCGTCACCCACGCGCTACGCACGCCGCTCACTTCCATCAAAGCCTCCGTGACAAACCTGCTCTCCAACGCCAGCGTCACCGACCGCCAGCGCCAGGAACTTCTCACCATCATCAACGAAGAAACCGATCGCTTGAATCGACTCGTTGGCGAAGCCGGCGAAATGGCCCGCCTCGATGCCGGCGAAGTCGAGCTCGAGCTCGAGCCGCGCCCCATCGACGACGTCATCGCCGCGGCGCTTAGCAAATGCCGCGCCACACTGGGTGATCGCGTCGTGAATGTGAACGTGCAACCCGGCCTGCCGCGCGTCCGCGTAGATATTTCCCGCGCCCGCGAAGCTCTGGTCCATCTGCTTGAAAACGCCAATCAATATTCGCCCGCGACCCAACCCATCACCGTCACCGCGGAACTGGCCGGCGATTTCGTCGTCACCAGCGTCGCCGATCGCGGCGCCGGCATTGACGATCTCGAACAAAGCCTCATTTTCGAAAAATTCTATCGTGGCAAGGATCAGCGCTACCTGGTGCAGGGCACCGGCATGGGTCTGCCCATCGCCAAAGCCATCATCGAAGCCCACGGCGGCACCATGACCCTTACCAGCCAGCGCGGCCAAGGCTCCGTTTTTTCCTTCACGCTGCCCACCGAACGCGGCCGGAGCAGGGACTGATGAACGCCGCCACCATTCTCGTTGTAGATGATGAACCGCAGATCCGCCGCGTGATGCTCACCACTCTGGCGTCGCAGGGCTACTCCGTCGTCGAGGTGCGCAGTGGCGAAGAAGCGCTCGAAAAAGTTCGCGGCATGAGGCCCGATCTAATCTTGCTCGACGTGAACCTGCCGGGAATTTCTGGCCTCGAAACCTGCCGTGAAATTCGCGCCACCTGCGATGCGCCCATCATCATGCTGACCGTGCGCAATACCGAACGCGACAAAGTCCAGGCTCTCGATGCTGGCGCCGACGATTACGTCGTCAAACCCTTCGGTGTCGAAGAACTCATGGCGCGCATTCGTGCCGCGCTGCGCCGCGCAGCGCCTGGGGACGCAACTCCCCCCTTCGTTTCCGACGATTTGAAAATTGATTTCGAAAAGCGCACCGTGATGGTGCAGGACAAGCTCGTCCGCCTCACGCCCAAGGAATTTGAACTGCTGCGCCAGCTGGTCTCCAATTCCGGCAAGGCGCAGGCCCACCGCCGCCTCCTGCAAGCCGTTTGGGGGCCCGACTACGGGGAAGAAACCGAATACCTGCGCGTCTTCATCAATCAATTGCGCCGCAAAATCGAACCCGACCCGCGCCATCCGCGTTACATCCACACCGAACCCTGGATCGGCTATCGCTTCGACCCACCCAAACCAAAATCCCGCACCCACCGTAGCGAAAATAAATAACGATCCTGTGGCCCTGGTTTTTTAGCGGCCGCCTTCAGGCGGGTGCAGTTAACATTGAATTTCCGCTCGATTCCACCTGCTTACGCGATCATTTCTGTTGCAAGGGATGCACCGCATCCAACTCCAAATTCAATTCCAACACATTGACCCGCGGCTCCCCGAGGAATCCAAACTGCCGCGCCTCCGTATGGCGCGCCACGAACGCGCGAACATCCCCCTCGCTCATCCCCCGCTCCCGCGCCACCCGCGCAATCTGAAATTCCGCAGCCGCCGGCGAAATATGCGGATCCAGCCCCGAGCCCGAACTCGTAACCAAATCCACAGGAATCCGCGCCCCAGGATTTTCCGCCTGCAACTTCTGCACGTCGCCGTTGACGCGCGTAATTAACGCCGAATTCGTCGGCCCCAAATTCGATGCTCCTCCGCTGGACGCGTTCGGATCGTATCCAGCAACTCCCGCGGCCGAAGGCCGCGAATGAAAATATCCCGGCGAAGTAAAAGGCTGCCCGATCAGGCTCGATCCCACCAGCTTCCCCCTCAAGTGAATGATCTCTCCATTCGCCTGCCGCGGAAAAGCCCATTGCGCCAGCAAAGTCACCGCCAGCGGATACAGAATCCCCAGCAGCACAGTCGTCGCCAGCGTCATCCAAATCGAAATCAGCAAATTCCTTTTCATAAGTTGAGCGCCCCTAAGCCAATCCCACGTGCGTGATAATCACATCAATTATTTTGATCCCGATGAACGGCGCGATGATTCCTCCCAGCCCGTACACCAGCAAATTACGCCGCAGCAACGCCTCCGCCCCCAGTGGCCGGTATTTCACCCCGCGCAAAGCCAGCGGCACCAGCGCAATAATGATCAGCGCATTGAAAATTACCGCCGAAAGAATCGCTGATTGCGGATTCTTCAGTCCCATCACGTTCATTACTTCCAGCTCCGGAAATGCCGCCGCAAACATCGCCGGAATAATTGCGAAATATTTCGCCACGTCGTTCGCCACCGAAAATGTGGTCAGCGCCCCGCGCGTAATCAGCAATTGTTTCCCGATCTCCACCACCTCTATCAGCTTCGTCGGATTCGAATCCAGATCCACCATGTTCCCGGCTTCTTTCGCCGCCTGCGTTCCCGCGTTCATCGCCAAGCCAACGTCCGCCTGCGCCAACGCCGGCGCGTCGTTGGTGCCGTCGCCTGTCATCGCCACCAATTTTCCCTTGGCCTGCTCGCGGCGAATCAAAGCCAGCTTGTCCTCCGGCCGCGCCTCCGCCAGAAAATCGTCTACGCCCGCCTCGCGCGCGATCGCCGCCGCAGTCAGCGGATTGTCGCCGGTAATCATCACCGTGCGAATCCCCATCACGCGCAAGTGTTCAAACCGCTCACGCATTCCGCCCTTCACGATATCTTTCAAATGAATCACGCCCAGCGCCCGGGCATCTTCAGCGACGAGCAACGGCGTCCCGCCGGAATTCGAAATGCGGTCCACCGCCTCCATCGTTTCCTGCGGCACCGTCCCGCCGGCCTCCTTGATATATTTCACGATCGCATCCCGCGCGCCCTTGCGAATCTTTCGCCCGTCCATGTCGACGCCGGACATGCGCGTCACTGCAGAAAATGGAATGAACGTCGCCGCCACCGATCCCAGCTCCCGCCCGCGCAGTCCGTACTTATCTTTCGCCAGCACCACGATCGAACGGCCTTCCGGCGTCTCGTCTGCCAACGACGCGAGCTGCGCCGCATCAGCGAGTTCGCTCTCACTCACGCCCGGCGCCGGAATGAATTCCGTCGCGAAGCGGTTTCCCAGAGTGATCGTCCCGGTCTTATCCAGCAGCAAAGTGTCCACGTCCCCGGCCGCTTCCACCGCGCGGCCGGACATCGCCAGCACATTTTTCTGCAGCACGCGGTCCATCCCCGCAATCCCAATCGCCGAAAGCAATCCGCCGATCGTCGTCGGAATCAGGCACACCAGCAACGCCACCAGCACAAACACCGATTGCGGCGCGCCTGAGTAAATCGCCATCGGCTGCAACGAAACCACCGCCAGCAAAAAAATAATCGTCAGTCCAGCCAGCAAAATGTTCAGCGCGATTTCGTTCGGCGTCTTCTGCCGCGAGGCGCCCTCCACCAGCTTGATCATCCGGTCCAAGAAAGTTTCGCCCGGATTCGAAGTGATCCGCACCTTGATCTCATCGGAAAGCACGCGCGTCCCGCCCGTTACCGCCGACCGGTCGCCGCCGCATTCCCGAATCACCGGCGCCGATTCCCCGGTAATCGCCGATTCATCCACCGAAGCGACGCCCTCGATCACTTCACCATCACCGGGAACGAATTCCGCCGCCGTAACCATCACTAAATCGCCGGCCCGCAATTGCGAGCCCGGCACCGATTCGATGCTGCCATCCTGTTTCAGCCGGCGTGCCATCGTATCCGCGCGCGATTTGCGCAAGGCCTCGGCCTGCGCCTTGCCGCGCCCTTCCGCCATCGCCTCTGCGAAATTCGCAAACAGCACCGTGAACCACAGCCACAAGGTGATCTGTAGCGAGAAGCCGAACCCGTGTGTGTGCTGCACCACGCCGCGCACCAAATCGATGGAGGTGAGCGCCGCTCCCACTTCCACCACAAACATCACCGGATTCTTCGCCAGGGTGCGCGGGTTCAGCTTCACAAACGATTCCCACACCGCCTGCACCACAATTTCCTGTCCCCAGCGCGATTTTTCCTTGCTGCTCGTTTTCGTGGCCATAAGTCCTTAAAACACCTTTCCCGCGTGCATCATCAAATGTTCCAGAATCGGTCCCAGGCTCAATGCCGGGAAAAATGTCAAAGCGCTCACGATCAGCACCACGGAAACCAGCAGCACCGTGAACAATGGCGTCGTCACTGGAAAAGTTCCGGCCGATTCCGGCACATACTTCTTCCGCGCCAGGCTTCCCGCAATCGCCAGAATTGGAATCACCGCGAAAAATCTCCCGAACAAAGTCGCGAATGCGATCGTGGTGTTGTACCAGAGGGTATTCCCGTTCAATCCGCCGAACGCCGAACCGTTATTTCCGGTAGCCGAAGTATACGCATACAAAATCTGCGACAACCCGTGCGGCCCGGGATTTGAAATCGACGGTGTTCCGAACGATTTCGCGACCACGGAGATCGCCGTAAAGGTCAAGATCACCAGCGGAAAAATCAGCACCGAAAGCATCGCCATCTTCACGTCGTATGCCTCGATCTTTTTTCCCAGATATTCCGGCGTCCTTCCCACCATCAGCCCGGCGATAAAAACGGAAAGAATCACGAATACGATCATCCCGTAGAGTCCCGAGCCCACGCCGCCGAACACCACTTCGCCTAACATGATGTTGATCAGCGGAATCATCCCGCCCAGCGGCGTGAACGAATCATGCATCCCATTCACCGCGCCGCAGCTCGCATCCGTCGTCACCGTCGCGTACAGCGCCGTATTGGCGATGCCGAACCGCACTTCTTTGCCCTCCATGTTGCCGCCGGACTGAGCGCCGCTCGCCCGCTGGTCCACGCCGTGCAGCAAAGGATTGCCGCGCGACTCCGCGCTATAAACCGAAACCACCGCCGCCAGAAACAGCGTGGCCATCGCGCCCCACACCGCCCAACCGTGCCGCTGCGACCCGGTCATTCGTCCCAGCGTATAAGTCAGCCCCGAAGGAATCGCAAAGATCAGCACCAGCTGCAGAAAATTCGTCAGCGGCGTGGGATTTTCGTAAGGATGCGCGCTGTTTGCGTAGAAGAAGCCGCCGCCGTTGGTGCCGAAAATCTTGATGGCCTCCTGGGATGCCACCGGACCTTGCGGGATCACTTGTTCGTTCACCACCTGCGTGGTCGTCTTGCCGTCGCTGCCAGTGGTCGTCACCGTTTGCGCATCCACCAGTTGCGTGTGCGCGTACGGCCGCAAATTCTGAATCATCCCTTGCGACACGAAAATCATTGCAACCACCAGGCACACCGGCAGCAGCACCCACAGAATCGTCCGCGTCAGATCCACCCAAAAATTGCCGATGGTTTCCTGCTCGCGCCGCGCAATGCCTCGAATCAGCGCCACAGCCATCGCAATCCCCACCGCTGCCGAAGTGAAATTGTGATAGGCCAGCCCCGCCATCTGCGTGAAATACGTCATCGTGACTTCCGGGGTGTAAGCCTGCCAGTTCGTATTGGTCGTAAACGAAGCCGCGGTGTTGAATGCCAGATCGCTCGGCACCGCCGCAAGCTTCTGCGGATTCCACGGCAGCCATTGTTGTACGCGCTCCATCACGTACAGCAGCGTCATCGAAACGCCGCTGAACAGGAGCATGGCGATCGCGTATTCCGTCCAGCGCATTTCCCGCTTTTCATCGACGCCCGTCAGCTTGTAAAGCGAACGTTCGCACGGCCGCAGCAGTGGATCCAGCCAGGTCTTTTCACGCGCGAATACGCGCGCCATGAAAAGCCCCGCCGGCTTCGCCAGCGCCAGCGTCACCAGCAACAAGATAAATATTTGCAGCCAGCCATTACCCGTCATCCGTTAGAACCTCTCCGGCCAAAGCAAGGCCGCAAACAAGTAACCAAGAATCAAAACGCAAATGACCAGCAAGATAATGTTGCCCAGCATGTTTTTGATCCCCTTACTTCAGCTGGTCGCACCCGCGCACGTAAGCGAGCGCTACCGCAAAAAAGCAAATCGTCACCACTACGAAAATAAGGTCCAGCATCGCTGTTCACTCCTCACAGCAGCAAGAAACGGTGCGCCACAATCTTCAATCGGCACGAACGCATCGCAGCTTTCTCGTTTTCGCCAACCAGTCTCTCCGTCTCGGAACTCAAAATTTGTAAATCAGGTCCAAGCCGAAGAAGAGCTGGTTGCGCGCCTTTCCGTTATTGAATGCCGGCAGATCCCAGGAGTGATCGAAGCGCAGTTCGGGACGCAGCATCACCGTGGTGCCGATGTATTTCGTGGCATACACCGTGTTTTCGGTATATTTGGTAACGAACCCGGTTCGCTGACCCTTGATGTCATCCAGGAAGTCAGACCGGAATCCGACGAAGAACTTTGGATTGACGTAGCGATTCACGTAGTTGACGATCGCGTATTCTGGCGCCGTGCAGCGCTGCACCGCGCCCTTGCAAAATGCCCCGTTCGCGCCCAGTTCGGGCGTCACTGGATTGGCCACATTCCCAGCGACGTTCGGTACATCGAGTTCGTACATGTACCAGGTTTCCGTCCCCATGTGCCATTTCGCGTTGAACTTGTGATACCAGGTCAGATCGTATTCCTGCA
This sequence comes from Candidatus Acidiferrales bacterium, assembly GCA_035602855.1. GTDB lineage: Bacteria > Acidobacteriota > Terriglobia > Acidiferrales > UBA7541 > Palsa-295. Next base: position 20,146 of record DATNLN010000203.1, on the reverse strand, counting down.
GGTTGTTGTAGGCGTACTTGCCGCTGTTGAGGCCGTTTGCGCAGCCGTAAAAGTTGTCGTTGTTGCTCGAAGTCGAATAGTTCAAGCAAAAAATGCCGGATGCTCTGGCGTCGCTGGTCCAACAGGCAACGTCGTGACTGCACGATATGCCAACCTGAATCATCCATTGCGGGTTCAGTTTCAGAGAGGCGATGATCCCGGTGTCGGTAAAAGGATCGATGGTGTAAAGCAACGAGTGCGTCATGTTGTAATTGTTGGGCGCCAATTGCGCTTCGATGCCAGGAACCGAAAGGAACCGGCCGATGCGGATGTTAAGTCCGTCTTGCACCGGGAAGTAAAGGTCCAGGTATTCCAGGACGGGATCGAAACCATACTGGTTGTTAGATCCCAGCAGCTGCTGGCTGAAGTAACCCTTCGCCGTGGTGAAACGATAGTCGATGCCATAGAACGAAGTGAGATGGAATCCCCAGTCGAAATGATCGTTCTGCACGGTATCCGGCAGGCGCTCAATGTATACCACGGCCTGGTTCAGTTCGATCTTGTTCGGGAAAATGTCATAGGAGAGGGGAAAGTTATTCTGACCCGAAGTGCTGAAATTGATGCTGGTCGCAACCCATCCGTAGACTTTGGTGCGGCTGTTCCCGAGGTTGAGCGCCGACATTAAGGGATAGGTGTTGCCATCCGGAGCCCCGATGTCGGGCGCGCCTCCGTAGATCCAGTCGGAGGATGGGAATGGAGGTGAGTCTAGCGGTGCAGCCAGTCCGCGCTTCTGCACCACGGGTGCCGCTGGATTTGTGCCGGCCCAATCCTGACGGTAAAACTGCGCCAGTCGCTGGAAGAAGTTTCCTTCCAGCACGTGGTCCTGGGGCGGGTTCTGCGCCCCCGTTTGTTGCGCGCTCGCCTGTGAAGATGAATTTTGCTGCGGCGCAGCCGTGGACGCCGTCTGCCCTGAACTGCTTCCGCTCTGCTCTGAGCCGGCATTTGCGCTGTCCGCGACGCTCGGGGCCAGCGGTGTAGCGTCCGTTGTATCCGTAGCGCTCGCATCGTCTGCCGCCGTCTTTGTCTTGTTTTCCGGGGTCTGCGCGTTCTCAGGCTGGGTCTGTTCTGCATTCCCTTGCGCCCGCAGCAAACACGGGAACAGCAGGATACACAGCAGGGCGGCGGCTGGTCCGTGCCATCCGCGCGCCATCTTGTGCTTCGTCAACCTCGTCTCCCACATGAAAAACTTCTCCTTTTCTAGTCGTGTGTTTTGTGACTCGCGGAATCTTTGTGCTGCTCTTCGCGCGGCGGCTCCAGTGGCATTACGATTTGGCCGGAAGAAATCACCGGAAATCCCAGGGGCGTTTCTCCCCTGCGCCGCAGGTGCTTTTCTTCCAGCCAGAACTGCACCAGCGCGTACAAGAAAAACACGCACGCCGCCGCCACCACCAAGAAAAAAACAATTTCCATCAAACCAATCCTTCATTGCCGCTACCGGTTCTGCCGCGGGAATACAGCCCGCAGCGTGGCTGCAAGAACCGTTCCAGCCGAACCAGCCAGGCGCACACCCGCACCGCTTGCTGGCGCCCATCCCTTTGATGCCTCGCCGGGTGGAAAGTTCTACCATACGCACCGCCCCTCAGGAATCCGTAAGCGGGGCATAAGGAATTCGTAAAGAATCGCAGGTGGGACGAGCTGTACGGAATCGTTTCAGGAGGGCAGCCAAACCATATCGGCGGGGCCGCGACGCCTCTGAAACGCCGCCGCGACTGCAATCACCGCGAGCAAGAGCATCACCGGATCAATCGGGTGGCGGTAGCGCAGCGAAGTGTGTGTGATGTAGTAAATCACGGGATACACAATCACTACGCCCGCGAGCGGAAAGGCGTAAATATTCCGCGACCGAAACAGCGCCACAATTCCGCACAACGCGGCCATCGCCGCGAGCGTATTGCTGACCAACACTAGCCGCACCAGCGGCGAATCCGCGTCGCGAAATGCTGCGATTGGTTTCTCCATCCCGGTCCACGTCGCGACAAACCGCCGCCCGAAAAGAATGATATCCAACCGCGGGTGCGTCTGGATGAAGGCAGTCGCCCGGTGCCACTTATCCTGCATGAACGCCATCTCACCCATGTGAATATAATTTCGAATCTCCGCTCGCTCTGGATCCGCCGCCGGCACAACCTGCGATTGTTCGTCGAATTGTTCGTTGTTTCCCAGCCACAATTCAAAAGCGAAGTTCGAGCGCAGCGGAATGAATCGGTGGAACGACAAATAGTTTCGCACCGTCCACGGCACGCAGCACAGCACGGCGATTCCACAGGCGAGCAGCGGACGGCTCGGGTGCAAATTTCCTTGTTTCCACCCGCGATACGCCGCCCAACCCAGCAGCACGGGCAGCACAGTGCCCAGCGAGGGATTCGTCATCAACGCGAATCCCCACAACAATCCGTACCCGCACCAATCGCGCGCGCTCTGCGTTTCCCCTACTTCAAGCGTCGCCCACAATATTGTCGCCAGCAGCAACGCGGCGAGCGAGGTGTCCCACACCCATTCGTAAGGAATAATCACCGCGTTGGGAAAAATCGCCCACAGCCAGGCCGCGCCATTCCCTACGTCGGGGCCGCCCACGCGTTTGCCGGTGTAAAATAGCGGCACGCAAACCGCGGCGGAAAATAAAATGTTCAGAAACACAATTGCGAAAAATGAATGCGGCGTGTGGATCCCGAATACTTTGAAAATTACCGCGACCAGCGCCGGATAAACTGGCGTCAACCATGCTGTCGGGCCGGTCTCCTGCCAGTACGGCGAGCTGAATCCGTGCCCCGCCGCAAGCGAGTAAGCGATGTTTCCAGTCTCATTCAGGAACGGCACCAGACCAACCAAATCGGTGCGCATTTTGTGTTCCTGATACCACGCAAACGTCACCCGCGCTCCCAGCGCAATCACCAGGATGAGCGACAGCGACGACGCAGCCTTCCCCAATCGCGATTTCATCCCAGGCATTCCACTCCTCGCGCGCCCTTTAAGTCTATCTCGGATGCTGCTTTCATGGCGCAGGGACGATTCCAGGCGCACTTTTCCAGGTGTTTCACCCTCGCTTCTCAACCTCGCCCGCGCGACGGCGAAGGGTTTCAATCCTGCCTCCTCCCGGCATGTTCGCGCATCTGATAGCGTAGAAGGATTGCGGCGAATCGCGATCTTTTTTCGCGTTCGCTCGGGAGTTCGCTGAGGAATGGCTGAGGGACACAAAGTCGTAATCATTGGCGGCGGTTTTGGCGGACTCACCGCCGCGCAGTCTTTGAAAAATGCCCCCGTCCAGGTGACGCTGGTTGACCGCTGCAACTATCATCTTTTTCAGCCACTGCTTTATCAGGTCGCTACCGGCTCGCTTTCCCCCGCGAACGTTGCCGGCCCGTTGCGCCAGGTTCTGCGCAAACAAGGAAACGCGCAGGTGCTGCTGGGCGAAGCCGTCCACATTGACGCCGCGAACCGCCGCGTCATCCTCAGCGACGGCGCACTCGATTACGACACCCTGATCGTCGCCACCGGCGCTACCCATTCCTATTTTGGCCATGACGAATGGGAGCAATTCGCGCCCGGACTGAAAAATCTTGATGATGCCACCGCCATGCGCGGTCGCATCCTGCTTGCGTTCGAAGCCGCCGAGCGCGAACGCGATCCGGAGAAGCTGCGCGCTTGGATGACGTTTGTCATCGTTGGCGCAGGTCCGACCGGCGCGGAACTCGCCGGCGCGCTCGGCGAAATCGCCCACGACACGCTGCGCCACGATTTCCGCGCGATCGATCCGTCGCAAACTCGCATCATCCTGGTGGAAGGCACGGACCGCGCGCTGCCATCGTATCCGCCGAATCTTTCCGAAGCCGCGCGAAAAATGCTGGAGCGACTCGGCGTCACGGTACGAACCGGCGCGATGGTCACGGACATTCGCGCGCACGGCGTCACCATTCGCGTTGGCGATCAAGACGAAATTATTCCTACGCGCACGGTGCTGTGGGCCGCCGGCGTGCTGGCTTCGCCTCTGGGCGTGATTCTTTCCCAGGAAGCGGGAGCGAAACTGGATCGCGCGCAGCGCGTGATCGTGGAACCGGACATGAGCATCGCGGCGCATCCGGAGATTTTCGTGATCGGCGACCTTTCAAATTACAGCCACCAAACGGGACGCCCGCTTCCGGGTGTCGCGCAGCCCGCGATTCAGCAGGGCCATTATGTCGCGAAGTTAATTCGCGCGCGGTTGCGCGGCCAAAAACTTCCCCCGTTTCATTATTTCGACAAAGGAAATCTCGCGACCATCGGGCGCGGCGCGGCCGTTGCGGATTTAAATTGGCTGCGTCTCTCAGGCTGGCCTGCTTGGCTGATTTGGGTTTTCGTGCACTTGCTTTACATCATACAATTTCAAAACCGCCTGCTGGTGATGCTGCAGTGGGCATGGCTCTATTTAACTTTCAGCCGCTCCGCGCGGCTGATCACCGGGAAAAATCCGCTACCGCTGGATTTGTGACTTACGCCGCCGGAGTTTCCGCCGCGCGCACCTGACCGGCGCGAATCGCCTTCCGTAGCGCGGCGTGGTCCCGCTCGGTCTGGTTCGCATAGGTCACCGCAAATTCTCCGATCGCGTCGTCGAATGTGGAGTTCTTGCCCATGTAACCGCCGATGCGCGCCGCATCGCCCGTGCGCGCGTGCGCGCGCGCCAGAGTCCAGCCGCAGATTTGCACATACTCCAGCCATTCCGATTTCGTCATGCTCTCCAGATCGAATTTCATTTTCATGTCGCGCAGCTGGCGGAAATAATAATCACGGCCGTCGTCGGCGTGCGTCCAGCCCAGGAACACGTCACTTGCCGCTTGCAACATGCGCTGGCCCGTAACCACGCGTTCGCCGTGATTCAGAAAATGGCTCTTGCCCGCGTACACTTCCAGCACGGAAGGCAGCGCTTCTTTCAGCTGCAGCACTAGCGCATCGTCATCTCCGGCCATCAGCAGCGCCACGTCGCAGCGCGTGCCGACGCTGCCCACTCCCACGACCTTGCGCGCGATATCCACGATGTGATAGCGGTCCAGGATCACACGGCGTTCTTCGGGCAGCGTGAGTCTGTAGCGATGGAAGAGCGCGCGGACGTGTTCGTCAATTCTGGCGACGTCGCGCGGATGATAAACCAGGGGAGGATGATCAATAATGCGCCGCTTGCCCTTTGAGACTTCCGTAATTTTCGGCAAGATGTATTCGGCCGTCTGCATCTTCGCAGCGTGTTCCACTTGCTTCCAATATTTGCGGTCGCGCGCGGTTTTTGCTTTCGCGATGAAAAGTTCCACATCAATGTGCGAATACCAGACTGCCAGATAGGGCATGCGCGCGTATTTGCGCATGTGCCTGCGATAGGAAGCCACCAGGGCGCGCGCCGCATCGCCGCAACGCCGTTCCTTTATTCCTTTTTGCCGGCCGGCTAGCACGACGCTGGCAGCGAGGCGCTTTACGTCCCACTCCCACGGCGCAGCAAGAGTCTCGTCGAAATCGTTGATGTCAAAAACGAGCCGCCGCTCCGGAGAGCCGTAGCCGCCGAAATTCAGCAAGTGGCAGTCGCCGCAGGCTTGGACGCGAATTTTCGTCACGGGAGTCGCCGCCAGGTCCCAAGCCATCAGAGCCGCCGCGCCGCGGAAGAAGGCAAAGGGCGAGACGCTCATGCGTCCGTAGCGGATCGGCAGAAGTTCCGCCAAACGCCCGCGATTGGATTCCCTGAGCAACGCCACCGGCTCAGGACGATGGGGCGACGGCGTCCACTTCGCGTGAGAAGTCCGCGGCACGCGCTCGCGCAAAGCTCTGCCGGCGGTCAGGCGCTCTTCGACGGTCGGGCCGAGGGCATCTTCGTGCGAATTAACCTGCGCCTTGTTGATGCTCACGACCGTGGGGCGTGCGTCGCCCGATTTTTGCAATTCTTTTCGTACTTCGGCATTTTTCATTGGCATCGGAATTCTGTACCAGAAAACACGCAGAGGCAAGCATGGTGATTCTGAGGTGGATGTGGCGGCGAGGGCCGAAACCGCTTCGCTAGAGTCGAACGACGATGTGAATCTACTTCCGGGACAGCACACCCGTACCCACGGGCCTTAATCTTTTTGAGTTGTATTTTAACTGGCTACGTCTTCGCGCGGAGAGTGGTTTGCCGGACCATTTTCTGGGCTATGAATGCCAGTAGCTTGCGGTCATTTTCGCTGACGCGTTGCAGAAGCCTACGGAAGTTGCTGAGGATCCGAGCGTCCTTGCCGGAACTCCCCCAGGGGAGATCTTCGCCCTTCTTGCGCAAGGCGAAATCCGGGAGCTTCGGAGGTTCCTCACCATCGTAGAAGAGTTGATAGAGAGGAACTTCCAGAGCGCGCGCCATTTTTTCCAGAGTTTCGACGGCCGGAACGGTATGTCCGTTTTCCACACGCGAAATATAGCAGCGCAGCAATCCGGTGCGCTTCTCAATATCTCCCTGCGATAGATTCTTTTGCTCGCGCAGAGTACGCAACCTTTCACCAATAATCATGTGAGACACCTTTTTGGCGTACTGCCTGCCGCCGATTATGGCAGGCAAGGCGAGGTCGCCGGCATTGAGAATGACGTGCCTTTCGTTGATCAGAATTCTAGGAATGCGACCGTCAAAGTTTAGAGGGACATCGCCTCAGGGCATAGTCTCCGGAGACGAGTCACTTGTACGACGGGCGCTCTTCCTTGCCAGCTCTATCTGAAGAGCCTCCACAGTATTTTGCAGCACGCGAATTTCGCCTTCTTTTACGTCCTTCAGAACACAATACATGCCCAATACATCTTTTGTCGCGCTTTTCTGTTCGGCGCATGCCGCGGCGACGGTCAAGGTGGAAGCAGTGCCCACGGCCATAAAGCCACCGACGAACAGCGGCAGACCGGCGGCGTTCTCAAAAGGACCCAATCCATGCAGAGAACCCCACATGGCAAATCCGCCCATGACCAGTGTGGCACCGGCCGCTTCGAGCGGGCAAAAGCGCAGGGCTGACCATACCAGGAAAGGAGCGCAGAGAAACAGCAGGCCGTTTGCCGGTATCGAGGAGATCGGCTGATGGCCGAAATTCAGCACGCACATGATACTGAGACCTGCGATGAGAGCCGTAATTTCCAGCGGTTCCGCCAGGCCAAAGAAACGATGTTTGTGCCCCAACAAGAGCACCAGAAACGGGGTGACAAAAAGTACGCCCAACATATCCCCAACCCACCAAACGAACCAGAGCGGCGGCAAATCAGTCAGCTTGGCAAAACCACCCAGGCAAAGAAAGCTGACTCCCCAGGTAGCGCACAGCGCCGGCGCCAGCATCGCGCCAAAGAAGACGAAACGTAAAGCGTCAGGAGCTTTAAAGAAAGCGCTCTTGCCGTGGGCATATCTGTTGATGAGATACGTTGCCAGCAGCACCGTCAAAATATTGCCAACAGCAAGAAACAACGAAATCGAAATTGATCCGATGATTGCAATGCTGAGGAAAAAAGTACCGAGAAAGGCGCCCGGCCATACTCGGTGACCTCGTAACAGCAAAGCCGCCAGGGAAATCCCCGCGGGAAGCCAAATCGCAGTGACGGAATCGTTCGGCGTAGCCGGCCGCAGACCGATCTTCCCGACGACGAAGTAGACCAGGGCCACAAAGGCGATGGTCGCCAGATTGCCCGGCTCGAAGTAGCGGCTTAGCCGGCTACTAAACGATCGTGGGAGCGCAGAAAAGATAGGGCTCTCACTTACAAAGTTACGCAAACGATTCAATGCTTCCTCCGTGTTTCACGCCGCGCGGGAATCATCGGCCTTTGCTGCACTGTTTAGCAAGGGCCGATCACCGAGTTGATTACTTAATTCGAAAATTTTTCAATGTCAAGGGGATAGTGGTTGCGGCGATTGGGAAGTTGTTGTTTTGTTTGGTCTTTTGGTGGAAGTGTTGTGTCTAAACCCCCTTACGACGACGACGTCCGCGGCCAGAGCGACGGCAAATTCAAAGACGCCCGCCTAAAACGCATTCAACGGCGAAGGCTGAGGCGGCCTGAGACCGCCGCTACAGATTCAACGGCAACGTCAAAGGGCCCGAGCTAAAGGTCGCCGCTCCGTTCATTTTATCGAGGGGGTGAGGCACGGTGCGGAACTTCGGCGCGGATCGCCAATCGGGAGAGATTGGCATTCCCGGGCGGGTCATTCGGAGCGCAGGGCGTCCATTACGTCGATGCGCGAGGCGCGGGCTGCTGGCAGGACGGAGGCTACTACCGCGGCGGACAGCAGCACGGCGGCGGAGGCCATTACCGGCACGGCGTCGGGCATGCGCATGTCGACGATGTAGCTACTGGCCAGGCGCGCAAGGAGGTAGCCGAATACGGCGCCCGCTACGATGCCCACCCCAGCCATCACGGCGCCCTGCGCGATTACGCTGGCGAGAAGGTTGCGCGGTTGCGCGCCCAATGCGAGGCGGATGCCGAACTCGCGCGTCCTGCCGCTGACTGAAAATACCAGCACACCGGCTACGCCAATTACCGCAATCGCCAGAGCTACAGCAGCGAAGCCGCCGAACACCAGTGCGTTCAAGCGGTCCGGAGTGAGGACTTCGGCGCGAACATCGTCGAGCGTGGCGGCTTTTTCTACCGGTTGATCCACGGACAAATCACGAATGATGCGCGTGATCGGAGTTACCAGCGTGTAGGGGTTCGTGTGCGTGTGCACGAACAAGCGGCCGCCGCCGATTTCCTGGTCGAGCGGATGATAGACGGTCAGAGCGGCGCCGGGGACAACGTTTTCATCGTCCACATCGGCGGCGATGCCGACGATGCGGCGCGGCGCGGTGCTGACGTCTATAAATTGCATCACCGGGTCGGTCCACAGGATGTGCTGGTTGAGCGCGTCGCTGGTGGGAAACATGCGGAGCGCGACGCTCTGGCTGATGATGACGACTTTCTCGCTGTCTTTGCGATCGGAATCATTGAAATCGCGGCCTTCGATGATGGGGACGCCTAGTGCGGCGAAAAATCCGGGCGATATGGTGCGGAATTGCGCGTGGGGATCTTCTTCACCGTTGGCGCGCACGTGACCTTCGGCGGAGAACTGGAAGCCGGGGCCGAAGATGCCTTTGTCGCGCCAAGGTACGGCGGTGCCGACGGCGACGCGGTCCACTCCGGGCAGAGCGGCGATTTGGCGCATCGCTTCTTTATAGAAACCGAGAATCTGATCGGGCGTGCGTCCGTAGGAAACGACGGGAACGTTCAAGGCGAGAACGTTGTGCGTGTCGAAACCGGTGTGCACGGTTTGCAGAGCGAGCAGCGTCTTGAGCAACATGCCTGCGCCGGCGAGCAGCATGAAGCACGCGGCGATCTGCGTGACGGCGAAGACGCGCAGACGGCGGCCGGTGCTGCCGGTGATGCGCACGCCGCCGCTCGCCAGGCTCAATCCGTTTGAGGTCTCCGCCGAAGGCAGGCGCGGGACGAACGCGAGCAGCACGGCGGCGACGACTGCGAGCAGCGCGCCCACCCAGAGCATGCTGGAATCCACGCTGAGATCGAGCGCGCGGACAGAAAACCGCGAAGCGTAACGCGCCAGGATTGCGACCATTGGACGCGCGATCAATATGCCGAGTGCCGCGCCGGCGCCGCAAAGCAGGAGGCTATCTATGAGCAGCGTCCTGCGCAGCGAAGCGGTGCTAGCGCCCAGAGCGGCGCGGATCGAGAGTTCGCCTTCGCGGCGAACGGTGCGCGCGAGGATCAAATTGGCGGCGTTGGAGCAGGCGATGACGAAGACGAGTATGGAGGCCGCGAGCAGGACCCAGAGCACGGTTTTGGCGCGCGAGGTGATTTGTTCGCGCAGAAAGACGGCGCTGATTTGGAAGCTGTCGGCGTGCGGATAAGCTTCGGGATGCTGGGAGGTCATCGAGCCGTAGGCGGTGCGCAGATCGGCACGAGCCTGGTTGATGTCTGCGCCGGGGGCGAGGCGGCCGAATAGTTCGGTCATGCGATGCACGCGGCCGGTAACCATGGTCGCAGAAAGATGGTGCGGGCTGGTTACGACGTTGGCGATGAGCTCAGTTTCGGCAGGGTAGGGCACGGACGGTTCGAGAACGCCGACGATCGTGGCAGTGCGCGCGCCGCCGGGATCGCCGGTATCAAGTTTGAGAGTTTTGCCGAGCACGGAGGGATCGCTGTGCAGCGAATTGGTCCAGAAGCGATAGGTGAGGACCACAGCGCCTGCAGCATTGGGGCCGTCATCGTGCGCATCGAGCAAGCGGCCGAGCACCGGATGCAGACCCATGACTTCGAAATAGGAGCCGTCGACGACACCAGCGCGGACTTCGCGCGGTTCGCCGAGACCGACCATGCTGAAGCCGATGGTGGAGAAGTCGCCGAACTCGCTGACTGTTTTTGTGCGGGATTGCAGATCCTGGATTTCGGGAACCGAGAAGGTGGTGTTTTCAACGCCGATGCCCGGGGCGCTCTGGCGAATGTATATCAGGCGATTCTCATCGCGATTGACCAGCGGGCGGAGAAGCACGCCGCGGACGACGCTAAAGATGGCGGCGTTGGCGCCGATGCCCAGGGCGAGCGTGAGGATCACGGTAATCGCCAGGCCCTTGGTGCGCGCAAGAGAGCGCAGCGCGACTTTCAAGTCGCGAATAAGAACGTCTAGTTTCAACATCGCCGGTCGACCTCCCAGTTATCGGGGATACAGAGGAGCGTTCCAGGGACCCTTTGTACCACGTTGGGAATGCGATTAAACACCACGACCAAATAGCCCGCAAGCTTCGTGGGCGTCGAGGCACGTATAGTTCCGTGACCGACAGCCGTAAGGCGTTTATTATAAACAGGCTACAGGCCTTTAAAGCGGCGGTACGCGGTGGAATGCTCGGTTTTGGGACGGCACTGTCGCGCGGAAGGACAGAGATCAACGTCCGTGCGTTGTGGAAGCGTCCGAAGGCTCGGGCGTCGAGCGTGTGGCCCGTACCGCTTAATTCTGTGGCGCAGGTTGTGGTTGCGCGTAATAACCCTGGCGGGTGCGGGCGGTTAAGCCGGGTTTGGCGATTTTTATTTCGACGTTGTGGTACTCGTCGGGGCGCTCGGCTGCGGCTGCGGCGAAGGAGATCTCGTAGTATGGGGCGGCATCTGCGATGCATTCCTGCAACAGAGCGGCGATGTCATTGTTGAAGTTGAGCGCCAGACCGCCGGTCTGGGTGGCGATCACCTGGAGACCGAGATCGCCGGCCTGAATCTCGCTGGGCTTGCTGATTCCTTTGACGAATTCCCGGTAGAGCGAGGCGCGGCCGACAAACTCGCTGTTGCCCAGAGGATCGACGCTGTAGAGGGTGACGCGGGCTTGGCGGAGCTGAGTCGAGAGATTGACGATGTGTCCGAAGATCATCGATTGCATTTTGGCATCCAGGTCCACGTTGGGGCCGGACAGCAGAGGCCATCCGGGAGAAACCCACAGAATGAGCTTACGGCCGGGACGCGCAGCCAAGCCGGCAACAAGCTGAGTCAGGGCCTTCAGGGAAAGCTGCCAGCGTTCGGCGGCACCGTAAAAGCCGGCGGAGCGACCGAGATCACGCAGACCGATTTCATTTTGATCCAGTTGGGCGGCGAGCGCATTTCCATCGGCCGAAAATCCGCCGCCGAGGATTTGTGTGCCTTTATCGGTGAAAATCGCGATGGCGAGCCGGTAGGCGAGGCGTCCCCCCTCGGCACGCAGGACTTTATCAATATGGATGCGCTCCCGAGCGATGGTCTGGGCAGTGGTGTTGGCCGCGTCGATTACCAGGATGATCTCGACCGGAGCCTGGCGGCCGGGGACAGCTTTGAACGAGGTGATGCCCTGAGGCGCTTTGTTGTCCAGCAGAGTGAAGTCCTGCTGCTTGAGATCACCAACTGGCGGCCCGGATTTTGGGGCGACGACCACGTCGAGGAGGATTTGATTGATGGCAGGTGGGGCCGGCCGCGGGGTTTGTTGCGCGGACGCTGCGGCGGTAGAAAGTAAAGCGGCAAGGATCAAGCAACCGAGTCGCGAGCCGTTAAGCATGCGTTAGATTCCTTGGGGCGTTGCCGGATTTCGACTGCAAGCTCGGCCAGTATGACAGGGTCAATCGCCGGGTCCCATAGACGGGGGAGTGGGTTGATGCCTTTCGGTTACGTACCGAAGAATGCGCTGGAAGGTATCGCGCTCCGTTGACGAAGTACGTTTTTTGCGGGTGTGAAATTACTGGAGAGGGCGTGTCACGACGTCAGGCAAACGACGTCGCACCTACCGCGCTTGAGATTCTCTCCGGCGAATTATCTGGCGCGCTGTTTAGTTGCGCGACGCTGGTTGCGCGTAATAACCCTGATGAGTGCGTGCGGTGAGGCCGGGCTTGGCGATTTTTATTTCGAGGTGATGGTATTCGTCGGGGCGCTCGGCTGCGGCAGCGTCGAAGGAGATCTCGTAATATGGCGCGACATCGGAAAGGCACTGCTGCAGGAGCGAGGCGACATCGTTATTGAACTCGAGAGCGAGACCACCACTTTGAATGGCGAGCACCTGGAGCCCCAAATTGGCCAGATTGACCTGGCTGGGTTTGCTGACACCTTTCAGGAACTCCTCATAGTACGTGCCGCGAAAGACAGACTCGCCGGCACCTATGGGATTGACGTTGTAGAGGGTGACGCGCGCCTGCCGGAGTTGAGTGGAAAGACTTACGATTTGCGCGAAGATCTGATCTTGCTGCTTGGAATCGAGCTCGATATTGGGCCCGGTAAGCAGAGGCCAGCCGGGAGAAATCCAGAGCAGGATTTTACGGCCCTGATGGGGAGCCTCGCTGGCAGTAATTTGATTTAGCGCCTGGAGAGAATATTGCAGGCGTTCGGTTGCGCCGTAAAAACCAGCGGAGCGTCCGATGTCGCGCAGACCGATCTGATCGCGATCCATGGCGGCGCTGAGGGCGTTGCCGTCGCTCGAGAAATTCTCAGCCCGCTGAACCCCTGTATCCGTGGCGACGACGATGGCGACGGGGTAGGCGAGGCGGCCTCCTTCGGCGTGGAGGAACCGGTCGATCTGATTGCGTTCGTAGCCTATGGTGCGGGCATCGGTATTGATCGCGTCAATGACCAGGACGACCTCGATCGGAGCCTCGCGGCCGGTGACAGTTTGGAAAGAGGTAATGGCCTGCGGGGAATTGTTATCCAGCACTGTGAAGTCTGATTGCTGGAGATCCGCGACGGGCGGGCCAGATTTCGGGCTGACGACGACGTCGAGATAGATTTTGCCGGTGGCCGCCCGCGCTTGCGGGCTCACCTGCTGGGCTGAAGCGGCAGCGCTGCAGAGGACAGTGACGAGAAGAAAACAGGCGAGGCGTACGTTGCTGCGCATGATATGCAAACCCCCGGGCGAAAACCTGCAGGTTTTCGCCAGATGTCTTAGCAAGTCTCGATAATGCTGAATGCTAAATACATAGATGAAATTCACGGTTCAAAGGTGTCGGCCATATTCCACAAAATGCGTTGCACGCGGAATGGAAATGGCTCGCCGCTGCGTGCTGGCTCGTGCGTGGCGAATTCGTTGTATCACGGACGAGAGCGGCGCACAATGCGCGGGCCAGTGGCGCAAGTTGAGAAATGTAGTTGGGTGGGTGAATGATAAGATTCTGATGCGAATTGGGCAGGCGTCGGAGGCTATCAGACGCTGACCGGTTCGGAGCAGGGAGGCCCTTCTGGTGTCGTTCGATGTGTTCATTAGCTACGCGTCAAAAGACAAAATTGTGGCGGACGCAGTGTGCGCGCGGCTGGAGGCTGCCGGGATTCGCTGCTGGATCGCGCCGCGGGATATTGTACCGGGGACCTCGTACGGCGAAGCAATTATTGATGCGATACACGGCGCGAAGGTGATGGTGCTGGTGTTTTCCTCGAGCGCGAATGCTTCGGGGCACATTCCGAAGGAAGTGGAACGCGCGGTGAGCAACGGAGTCGCGATTCTGCCGTTCCGGATCGAGGACGTGGCGCCCGGGAAATCGCTGGATTATTTCATTGGGTCGGTGCATTGGCTGGATGCGATGACGCCACCGATGGAGCACCATCTGGATAACCTGGCGGCGACGGTGCACAAGCTGATTCCGGCGAAGAGCGGCGAGCCGATGTCGGGTGCGGCATTCGGCGGATCTGAAGCGACGGTGATGTGGCAGCGCGGTGCCGCGGCGAAGACGACGCCGAGTGCGGCTGCGATGCCTTCTGCGGGTGCTGGCGCAAGTGGCGGCGGATTATCGGCGAAGAAGATTTGGATCGGCGTTGCGGCGGTGGTGGTGCTGGCTGCGGTGGTGATGGGAATGACGTTGATGCGCAACGGAGGGAGCTCGGGAGGTGGGTCAGCCCTCACGCCGGAGACTTTGAATCCTGCGGGCGGTGGAGAAGCAGGGAGCGATCCGAAAGCTGCTGGCGGAAATACCGTGACGCCCGTTCCGAAGAAGACTCCGGCGCCGAAATCATCGGGCTCGAATGCGAATGCGGATCCGATCGTGGGCTGTTACACCTGGTCCAACAATTCTCAGGTGGTGTTCCGCGCGGACGGCACGATTGGGGCGGGGCCTTTCACCGGGCACTGGCGCCTGGCGGACGCGCAACGACGGGCCTACACGTTTACCTGGCCGGTGATGATTGAGACGCTGACGGTTTCGCCGGACCAACGGACGATGAGTGGAGGGAATCAGTACGGGTATCCGATTTCGGGCGCCCGTGTGACAGGGAGCGTGGGCCTGGCGGGAACCTGGCACTGGGCGAACGGATGGAATGTGGACGTGTCGCCGAACGGAACGTTCACGAGCGGAACGTTTCGCGGAACGTGGCGGGCGGTGGATGCGTCGCGCGGATTATACGAGATGAATTGGCCGGCGCCGGTGGACAGCGTGGTGCTGTTGGGTGGAGGCACGCGCGTAGCGGGAGCGAACCAGTACGGCGTGGCGACTTCGGGAGTGAAAACAGGGGTGTGCGGCGGAAATTAGTTTCTTGCTGAGCCAAGCGGCGCGGGTGAGGAGGGGTGATGAGCGTTTACGCCATTGCGCAATTATGGATTCATGATCGGGCTCGGTACGGGCGATACGTGGAGCGGTTTATGGATGTGTTCACGAAATATAAGGGGAGTTTGCTGGCGGCGGACGCAAGCCCGGTGGTGTTCGAAGGTCCTTGGGATGGAAATCGAATTGTGGTGCTTTCGTTTCCGGACGAGGCGTCGTTTCGGGATTGGGCGGAGTCGCCGGAATATCAGGAGATTGCGAAGGACCGGAAGGCGGCGGCGCGGTCGGTGATTGTGATGGTGCATGGGATGGAGGGGTTACGAAGTGATTAGCGATAAGTGACGAGTAACGAATGGGGAATGGCGCGGATCTGCCATCGGGAGATTGGCGCTCCCAGCATCGGCGCGGCGAAAGTTGCCATAGCCGCGCGGCTGGCAAAAGGCGCTGAGCGCGGTGGTGATGGGAGCGGCGATTCCGCTGAAGCCGAGGTGCAAACGAAACTGTGATGGACAGGTTGATGCGCGGGTCGCGGTGATTTTTGCTGCCTTAAATTTTTGCGCGCGCGTCCTGTTGCTGCATATGCGCACGGCGCCGCCGGTACTTCCATTTCGTTTTCGCAACGGATCGATAAACTTTCAGGCTGATACGGCCGCGGAATTTTGCAACGGTGGCGATGGTTGCGGCGGGGAGGCGCCAGCGTTCGTGTCGCATGTGTTTAGAGGATTGTTGTGAATACGTGGTAACTCAGTGTGCCCAGCGCGATCCCGATGGCGGAGCCGGCCAGGACGTCGCTGAGGAAGTGCATGCCTAGGATTATGCGGGAGGAGGCGATGAGAAGCGCGACGGCCAGTAGGACGCCTTGGAGCTGCGGGTAGAACAGGCCTAGCGAGAGGGCGATGGCGAAGGCCGTGATGGTGTGGCCTGACGGAAACGAATATTTGTCGGGGGGAAGAATCAAGGACCAGCAGTGCGGCTCGATCTCGCAGGGTCGCTGCCGCTTGCTGGTTTTCTTCAGAGCGCGGAAAAGCAAAATTCCCAGCAGCGCGGCGGAGGCGGCTGCGCCGATGGCGAGGAAGCGGTGTTCACCGCCGTAGACGAGCAAGATCAGGCCGAGCGAGTACCAGAGCCAGCCGTCGCCCATGCGCGTCATCAAAATCATCAGAATGCGAAACCAGCGCGGGGCGCGCCAGCGATGCACGCGGCGCATCAGGCGATGGTCGTTCGATTGAATCTGGTTCCAGACAGCTTTGGCGACTGTCATACCCATTCCTCCGCCGCAGATTGCGGCACCGATATCCAGCGGGGATGTTTGCGGGTTTCAGGCGTGCCAAGAATCTCCCCGGCCCAACGGCGGCCGAAGGCGCGTTCGTCGTGATAATTCCAATAAGTGATGACCGGGATCAGCACGGCCAGCGGCGAAAGCAACACGGTCCAGGATTTTTCGCGCATCATTTCATAGGCGATTACCAAGACGTCGCGCGTGAGTTTGCTGAAGCCGCCGGATTCGCCGCCGACGCCTCCCCTGCCCGCGCGCAGACCTTCGAAGAATTCTTCCTTATCGCGGGCGCCAGGAACTTCGGTGTAAGCGGTGCCGGCGGAGGGCAGCGCGTGCGCGTCGCTGCCGCCGATGGCGATCTTGTCCCATTGTTTGGCGAGCTGCGCGGCGCGCTGGTTGGCGCTTTCGAGCATGTGGCTGTTGCGCGTTTCGACGGCGGGAAAATATTCCTGAAACCAGGCGAAGTCTTCCCGATCGCGGCGTCCAGTAACGGCGGAGAAAACGTGATTGATGCTGAAGAAGAGGCGGCGCTCGGTGAGATACATCAGGAGCGCAACCAGATCGTTGCGGCGCTGCTGCAGCTGCTGGTGCTGGCGGTCGGTGATGTCGTACACGCCGATGTGCACTTCGGTGCCGCTAGGCATCTTGCAGGTTAGTTCTTCGCTGACGAAAAAATCGGGATGGTGGCGCAATAGTTCGGCGCCTTCGATGGAATCGTGATCGGTGAGGGTGAACAGGTTCATGCCGCGGCGCTGCAGCAGGGAATAGACCGCGCGGGGATCGCTATAACTTTCGCGGCAAAACTTTCCGACAAAGGGGGTTGTACAGGCACCGGAGAAGTAGGAGTGAACATGCAGGTCGCATCTCACGATTGCGAGAATAGGCGGCGCGTGTTACCGGCAGATGACATGCGTGCTAAAGTTCTGAAAATACAGATATTTAACTCTTTCGACACAGTAACCGTCTTTTCATCGTTCCGTAGCAGAACTCGGCAGAAGCGATGCGAGACTCCGCGCTCATGCAGCGAATCGAGTTCTGCTTTTTCGACGCCGGCGGCGGACACCGCGCGGCCGCCACGGCCCTACAGATGTCCATCGAGGCGCAACAGCTTTCGTGGGATGTTCGCCTCCTTAACATTCAAGAGTTGCTCGATGAGCTGGATATCCTGAAGAGATACGCGGGGATACGCATCGAGGACTACTACAACTGGATGCTGCGCAGCGGCTGGACTTTGGGCAGCGTTTACCTGATGAAAGTGTTGCAGTTTGCGATTTGGTCGCGGCATGCCGCCACGGTGCGCGTGCTGGAGCGGCATTGGCGGGAAACTGCTCCGGACATGGTTGTGTCTTTCATTCCGCACTTCAACCGGGCGATATATGAAAGTTTCGCGAATGCGTGGCCAGGACGCCCATTCGTCACGGTACTCACGGATATTGCGGATTTTCCGCCGCATTTCTGGATTGAGCGGCAGAGGCAGTATCTGGTGTGTGGCTCGGAGCGCGCGGCGGAGCAGGCGCGCGAGCACGGGCACATGGATAACCGGATTTTTCGGGCTTCGGGGATGATTTTGCATCCGCGATTTTATGATGCGGTGGCGGAGGAGCGGGTCGCGGGGCTCGAGCGGTTGGGACTGCGCGCGGATTTGCCCACGGCGCTGGTCTTATTTGGAGGTTATGGTTCGCAGGCTATGCTAGAGGTTGCGGAGCGGCTGGATGAATCGAAGCTCGATCTGCAATTGATTTTTATTTGCGGGCGGAATGAGAAATTGGCTAGCGCGCTGCGGGCAGCTGGTTCCAGATTGCCGCGCTTCGTCGAGGGATTTACCAAGGACGTGAACCGCTACATGCATCTGGCGGATTTTTTTATTGGCAAGCCGGGGCCGGGGAGCGTGAGCGAGGCATTGGCGATGCGTTTGCCGGTAATCGTCGCCTGCAATGCGTGGACTTTGCCGCAGGAACGTTATAACGCGGCGTGGGTGCTGGAAAATGAGGTGGGGGTGGTGTTGCGGAGCTTCCGTGAGATTGTGCCGGCGGTGGGAAGGATGATTGACCCGGCGAATCTGGCGCGGTTCACGGCGCATGCGGGCGAACTGAAGAACCAGGCGGTGTTCGAGATTCCCGGGATGCTGGAACAAATTTTGGACCGTAACGCGACGGTTGCGGAAGTCGTCGGGACCGCTAAGAACTGAGAGCTTACTTGTGCGGCGGCGGTCGGAAATTCAAAGGTAGATTCAACTAGGCCCGCCGAAAGGGCTGGCGGCCGCCACAACTTCAAACGCAGCGGCAAAGACGCCGGCCGGAAGGCCGCCGCTGCAGAGTCAAGATCTGAGCTCGGGGCTACCCTCCCGCACAGTAATAGCCGCGTCCTACATACATCCTCCAGCTAGCAACGGAGTTTTTGCGCCAGCTGCCTTCAGTCGCTTAGTTTTTGGTGCAGCGCGGCAAAATCTTTTTGCAGTTGGTCCCATCGGGATAGCAGTTCGCTCAGATGTTTGGTGGATTCTGCGAAGGCGGTGGACGCGGTCGCCGTGGGGGCGCTGTCGGCGCTGCCTACTGCGATTGCTAGCGTGGCGAGGGTACCGTCTTCGCCGGTGAGTCCGCCTGGGGTGGCGGGATACGGAGCTGCGGGATTGCCTTGAATGGATTCGGCGCGTTTGTCGAGGTCGTCCACCTCATTGAGGATGGAGTTTGCATCTGGCTTTTCGCTCAGGCTACTGTGAAGGGCTTTGAGCTGTTCGCGAACAGTGGCGATGGACTTCGCGGCGTCGGTGGCTTTGCTCAACGCGTTGTCGATTTTCTGTTCGAGTTCGAGTTGACTGACCAATTCTTCGCGGGGGATTTTTACGCGGGGATCCATGTCGATTGTCAGCGCGACTTTGTAGGTTTGGCCGCCGCTGGTCAGCCCGACTTCGTACTCGCCGGGCAGCGCGAGCGGACCTTGCGGCTCGGTGATGGTACCGCTGCCGATGATCGCCGTCATGGAATATTCGTTGTGGAGCGCGGAAGGCGAGGCGTAGCGCAGATCCCAGACGAAGCGGTGCATTCCCGGAGCGTTCGAGAGCGCGACGAATTTCGGCAGCCAGAATTTGGGGAATTCGGGCGGCTCGGCGGGTTGCGACACTGTATCCTCGCTGGAGAATTTGCGCACGACGTTGCCCTGCTGGTCGCGAATTTCGAGCGTAACTTCTGCGCCGGCGGCGGGCGATTTCAGGAAGTAATCGAAAATGGCGCCTGCGGGCGGATTCGTGCCGACCGGTGTTTCCCGCGGCAGCGGGGAATCGCGATTTTCGCTGCGGCGGATGCGGATGGCATGCGCGGGGGGAAACAAGTGCGCGCTTTGCTTCATGGAGTCCTGGTTCCACTGGCGGAGAGGCGCGATGTCGTCAAGGATCCAGAAGGCTCGGCCGTGGGTAGCGACAACCAGATCGTCGCCGTGAATCACGAGATCGCGGACGGAGCTGACGGGCAAGTTATTTTGCAGGGGATGCCAGGAAGAGCCGTCGTCGAAGGAAACGAAGATGCCGATTTCGGTGCCGGCGAAGAGCAGGCCTTTGCGTACGGGATCTTCGCGGACGGCGTGGACGTAAGCGTTTTCGGGCAGGCCCGCGACGATTTTTTCCCAGGTCTTTCCGGAATCGTGCGTGCGATAGATGTAGGGACGGAGATCGTCCACCTGATGGCGGTCCACTGCGGCGTAGGCTGTGGCCGCGTTGGAGCGTGAAGCTTCGATAAGGCTGATCTGGCTCCAGTCCTCCACGCCGGCCGGCGTGACATTCGACCAGTGTGCGCCGGCATCGAGCGTGAGCTGGATGAGCCCATTATCGGTGCCGGCCCAGATTTCGCCGGCGCGTGCAGGAGATGGGGCGATGGTGTAG
>DATNLN010000197.1:0-6403 GCA_035602855.1 Candidatus Acidiferrales bacterium | reverse complement strand
GATTGTGCCACAAGTCGCTGAAAAATGATCGCAAAAATACAAAATACATCATATTCGATAAAAAAAGTTGACAAATGTGCACAATAGGACTAATTACGTGAGCGATTAAGGTCTGTTTCTCATAGTCCTGCGGCGTGGGGTCGTCCGCAGCCAACTCCAATCGGGAAACACGGGCCCAACTTTGCGGGGGAGGGTTACAGGTGAACAAACTCGTGCGCTTCATTCTATCTGGTCGAGCACGTGCCAAAAGCCTGCTCGAACATTCTGGCGGCAGAATCTCTACGAGCTTGCGCTTCGTGGCCCTGGTCTTGGCGATCGCTCTTTCCTGTGGCAGCTCGTGGGCGCAGAAGGACACTGGAGTAATCGCGGGAACGGTAAAGGATGCGTCGGGAGGAGTTGTCGCAGGCGCAAAAGTCACAGTCATTGATGTGGATCACGGAACCGAATTTGATACCACCACGGAAGCAAATGGAGAGTACGTCGCCGGTCCGCTGAAGGTCGGCCGCTACACGGTCACCGTCGAAAAACCTGGCTTTAAGACCGCTGTGGCAGGGCCGGTGCAGCTCGACGTGCAAGGGCGCATCGAAGCCAACGTCAAGCTGGAGATCGGACAGGTTTCGCAGAAGGTGGAGGTAACCGTCCAGAACCCGTTACTTGAAACCGAAACCAGCACGATGGGCGAGGTGATGGATAAGACGCGCATCGAGACGCTGCCGCTGAATGGCAGGAATTTTGCGCAGCTCGCTCAGCTGGGCGCGGGAGTCGTTCCCAGCGAACCGGGCTCGCGCATCAGCGGAAATTTTGGATTCAGCGTGGACGGCGCGCGCTCGCTGCAAAATAATTTCCTGCTCGACGGGATCGACAACAATTCGAATTTGGGCGACGCGTTCAACGAAGCCTCGTACGTGATTCAGCCGCCCATCGACGCTATTGAGGAATTTAAAGTTCAAACCAACGACTACAGCGCCGAGTTCGGAAGAGGTAACGGCGCGATTCTGAACGCCGTGATCAAATCGGGCACCAACGCGTATCACGGAGATGTTTTCGAATATTTTCGGAACGATGTGCTGGACGCTTCGCCTTTCTTTATCGTTGATCAGAAGCCAGCCTACAAGCAGAACCAGTTCGGCGGCACATTTGGCGGCCCGATCAAGAAAGATAAAACTTTTTTCTTCGCCGATTACGAGGGATTCCGCTTGCGTCAGGGAATACCGCAGACCGCGACGATACCTGACCAGAGCATGGTGAACGGCGATTTTTCCGAGTTGCTCACGAACACCCCTGCGATGGCCATCGACCCGAACAGCGGCAATCCGACCGGTGCAGTGGCCCTCGACTGCAGCGGCAATCAGACCTTCGTGGGTGAGATCTTCAACGCCAGGCAAACACAGGTGGCTCCAGTAACGCCCGCCAATCCCAGCGGCCTGTGCGGAACGCCGATCGGGGTGAGCGGAGGAGTTCCTACGAACATCTTTCCGGCGGGAACGACGGACCCACTGGCATCCCGCCTCGCGGCACTGATCCCGGCTCCGAACTCGAACAACCCGGCGTTCAACTACATCGCGGTGCCGGTGCGCAGCGAAAATCGCAACAATTTCGACGTGCGCCTGGATCACAACATTTCGAACAAGGATTCTCTGTTTGGAAGGTTCAGTTACGAAAACCAGCCCAGCTTTATTCCTTCGCCTTTCAATAACGTCCTGGATGGCGGCGGGTTTTTCGACGGTAACGAGGATTTCTCCTACCGGAGCGTGGCTTTGAGCGAAACGCACGTTTTCGATTCCACGCACGTGAACGAGTTTCGTTTCGGCTACAACCGGATCAATGCGCATCGCTTTCAAAACAATTTCAACGAGAATGTCTCAGCGAACCTGGATTATCCCGGCGTGCCGTTCGAGCCCGGCACGTTCAACGGCGGACTTCCCGCCCTGACGTTCAGCGACGGCTCGGCCCCGGAACTTGGCAGCTCCGGCTTCCTGCCTTCGATCGAGAAACAAAACAGCTACGTCATCACCGACAATTTCACCTGGGTGAAAGGCCGCCATTCGCTCAAGATTGGCACCGAGCTGCGCTTCGAACAGTTCACGCTTTTTCAACCCTCAGCCTCGCGGGGCACGGCCGACTTCAGCAGCGGATTCACGGACAATCCCGCAGCTCCCGGAAGCGGCGGATATGGCTTTGCCAGTTTTCTGCTGGGCATTTCCGACGGCGGCTCCATCGTGAACCTGCACAACGTCGACTATCACCGGCAAATCTATGCGGGTTTCATTCAGGATGATTTCAAGGCCTCGTCGCGCCTCACGCTGAATCTTGGCTTGCGCTATGAATACTATTCACCCGTGAAGGCCGCCGGCAACGAGCAGGCCAATTTTGATTTCGCTTGCGGGTGCCTGATTGTTCCCACCGGGCAAACCGCCGAGCTGACTCCCACGCTCGCCACACAGATCTCGATTGAGCGGACTGGCTCGACCGGCCTGGTTAACCCGGATTATCACAACTTCGCGCCGCGCCTCGGCCTGGCCTTCAAAATCACCGATAAACTCGTGCTGCGCAGTTCTTACGGGATTTTTTATGGCGGCCAGGAAAACGGTCCGTATTCCAATCCAAGTCCGGGATTCAATCCGCCCTTTTTCGTGACCCAGTCGTTCAACCAGCCCTGCCTGACCAATTCCGCGAACCCCAATCCCGGGCAAATCGATTGTTCGATCCCCGGATTCAACTCGCTGCAGCAGGGGTTCCCCGCCAATTCCTTGATTGATCCCAATACTCCCTTACTTTTTTCCATCAGCCCGAACATCACCACTCCGTTCATGCAGCAATGGTTTCTCGGTTTCCAGTACGCGCTGCCGTCGAACATGGTGGCGCAAATTTCTTACGTTGGCTCGCACGGCGCGAATCTGTTTGGGATGTTCAATGGAAACCAGGCGGTGCCGACAGCGGATCCGACGATTCCCACCGCCCCGCGACGGCCCGATCCCAATATCGATGCGGGGATTGAAACGCTGCGCTCGAATTTATTTTCAAACTACAACGGATTGCAACTTCGCCTGGAAAAACGCTTTTCCAACGGCTTGCAATTTGAGGCGGCCTACACCTACAGCCATGCGCTCGATGACGCTTCATCGGCCAGCCTGGGCTCGCAGAATCAGGGAGACTTCCGGCTGCAAACCGAGCCCTACCTGGAGTACGGCAACGCCGATTTCGACGTTCGCCACAGGTTTGTCGTCAACTTTGTGTACGACTTGCCCTTCGGCAACGGCCAGCACTTTGGCTCGAATCTCACGGGGATTGCCAACCAGATTGTAGGCAACTGGCAGGTCACCGGAATCGTTTCGGCGCAGACGGGCAATTGGTTCACGCCGACCGACGACCTGGTGAACATCTCCAATTCCGATTGCGGAGGCGAGGTGTTCAATTGCGCTCGTCCCAACGTGGTGGGAAATCCGAACGCGGCGCCGTGCGTGCCGGGAACGCTCTTTAATACTTGCGCGTTTGTGGCCAACACACAGCTGGGCACCTTCGGAGACGCGGGACGAAACATCATTCGCGGCCCTGGACTGCAGAACTGGGATCTGTCGTTCATCAAGCAATTTCCGGTGAAAGAACAAATGCATTTTGAATTCCGCGCTGAGTTCTTCAATATCTGGAATCACCCGAACCTGCAATTCGCGGATCCGACGACGACCAACGAAAACTTCTCTACCGAGCGCGGCGCTTCGCAATTCGGCTTTGCCACCGCGTCGCTGGCTCCGCGGCTGGTCCAGTTTGCTTTGAAATTTTACTTCTGAAGTTGCGTTTAGCGCCGATCTGGCGCGTCCCGATTGGAAATCGCAGGCTAGATGCGCTCGGCGGGCGCCTCGCGCAGCGTGAGCACGACCGTCTGAGGTCCCAGCCGGGGGTGCTGGGCCGTGAGGCGCACGGTTCCTGCCTGTTCGTTTGCGCGAATCCAGACGGCGCCCGTGCCTCCCACCAGCGCAAACGGATTGTCGCCGATGATTTCCGCTGGGCCTTCCAGGGTGAGGGCGATGGAATCGTTCGCGTAAGGCCGAATCGCGCCGAATTCATCCGTAACGCGGAACACCACGCGCGTGCTGTCCGCTCCATCAGCGCTCAGCTCCGTATCATCGGCACGCACCGAGAATCTCTGATCCACGCCGCGGCCCGAGTACGTCTTCGAGACGACCTGCTGACCCTTCCGGTAGCCATCGATCCGCAGATCGCCCCATTCGGGGCGTGATTTGGTGAGATCAACACTGAACGGCGCGTATTTTAAATGCGCGAACTGCTCGCGATCCGGATCCGCTTCGGCGATCAGATCCCAGTCGCCCTTCGTTTTCACATAGAGCTTCAGGTGATCACAGTTCGAGCAAATCATTGCAACCGTAAAACGCAGCGCTTCATCGCCCGCCGCCCAATGGAATGCCGGCTCCAGCACAATTTCTTCTTCCGGATCGCATTGCGATTTGTAGAAGCCGGCGGCGGGTTTGGGTTCGCGAAACATGTCCACCACTCCGTGATAACAGATGCGATCTCCCGCGCCGAAATCGGAATGGGTGTTGTAGTCGAAAGCGCACCAGCCGATCCCTCCGGCGTATTGCGGATTGGAAGCGAGCTGATCGTGCACGCGCGCGTGGCGGATGGTGTGTTCGCGCTGGCGGACGTTGTCGTCAATCGTCTTCACAGGGTAGGTGTGGCCGACAAATTCGGTATTCAAATAGCGCGGATGATTGGGAGGCTTCAGCGGCCAGCCAAAATCGTTCATGGTGAAGACATCTTCCAGAAACTCGGACTCCTGAAAGTAGCGAATCCCTCCGGTCTGGCGCGTGGGGTCGAGTTTGTGCGCCAGCGCGTTGGTGCGCGTGTAGAAATCGTGATTGTCGCGGGATTCGTTGATGCGCACGCCCCAGAGAACGATCGCGGGATGATTCCAATCGCGGCGAATCATGCGACTGACGTTATCAACCGAGAGGTCTTGCCAGGCCTGATCGCCAATGTACTGCCAGCCCGGAATTTCTTCCAGCACGAGCAGTCCGTATTCGTCGCAAGCATCGAGAAAATGGCGCGATTGCGGGTAGTGCGAGGTACGCACGATATTGCAATGCAGTTGTTTGCGCAGAATATAGGCATCCTGACGCTGCACGCGACCGGGCATCGCTTGACCGACGAAAGGAAACGTCTGGTGACGATCGAGGCCGCGGAGCTTTATGATTTTTCCGTTCAGCTGGAAACCATGATCGGTGAATTGCGCTTCGCGGAAGCCGATACGCCGCGTGTCTTCATCCAGCACGCGCTCGCCTTCGAGCAGACGCACGCGCACGGTGTAGAGATGCGGATGCGCGATGTCCCAGAGCTCGATGCCTGAGAGCGGGGCGAAATTCAGCGTGTGGCTCTCCGGCTCGGCCGCCGCGCCGGACGCAGGAACTTGTTGTGTGATCCGGGCGATCGCGTTCGCGCCGTCCAGGAGCACAGCTTCCAGCGTCAGGGAGTGCTGCGAAGGCTCCAGACGCTGGATGAAGCACTCAACGACCAGCGACGGATGGTCACTGAGCGCGTTTTTCCCTTGCGCGAAAATATTCTCGATGTAGGTCGCGGGCACGATGCGCAACGCGACTTCGCGATAAATTCCACCGAACGTGAGGTAGTCAATGCGATTGCCGAACGGCGGAATATCCGCGCGCTCGGAAGAATCCACGTCCACCGCCAGCAGATTTTCACCGTCAAAATTCAGATGCGGCGTCAGTTCGAAGGAAAATGGCGTGTAGCCGCCTTTGTACTCGCCCAAACGATGACCGTTGATCCAGACAGTGGACGCGGTCATCACTCCTTCGAAATCAACAAATACCCGCTGGCCGCGCGCCTCGGGCGGCAACTTGAAGCGTTTGCGATAGAGCGAGACGAATTCATAGGTCTTATCGTCGAATCCGTGCCACGGCAGCGCCAGGTTCGTATGCGGAACCACTACAGGCGCGAATTTCGAGTCGTCAAAGTTGAGTTCGCGACCGCCCTCCACGAACGACGGGCTGTAGCGCCAACCGCGATTCATCGGCAACACCCTGCGCGCCCCATTTTCTGAGCCCGAGCCCTGCTGCGCAAAATCGCTGCGGTCGAGCGCGGCACTAGCGAGCAGCGCGGTTGCCGCCTTCATGAAATCGCGTCGGTCCATAAATTCTCCAAGCCCTACAGCGATGGGCTGTGCAAAGTAATTGGTTCACAAGTCGTGCGCTGTCAGGAACTTACGTTGCCGAAGGCCACCGCGTCAGCCTATTGCAGCGCCTCGCGCACGCCATCGGAGGCGCGCACTATATAGATGTCCGGCTTGCGCCCCGTCGCTTGCTCGTATCCTTGCGCCACGGCACGCTGAAACTCTTCC
Source organism: Candidatus Acidiferrales bacterium (assembly GCA_035602855.1). Lineage (GTDB taxonomy): Bacteria > Acidobacteriota > Terriglobia > Acidiferrales > UBA7541 > Palsa-295. Next base: position 33 of record DATNLN010000197.1, on the reverse strand, counting down.
ACCGCGCCGCCGCGCACCAAACTGATCGTGCAG